>JBAXNX010000017.1:0-12332 GCA_037133575.1 Chloroflexota bacterium | reverse complement strand
GATCGAAATTCGCCAGGTCGGCGAGCTTGAGGACTATGGCGACGCCATCCTGGACAGCGTGGTCAAGCAGGAGCGCGCGATGCAGAACGAGCTCGACGCGCGGCGCGCCCAGTAACACTCGAGCCGGCGAAGGCCCGCTCCGCCTCGAGGTCCGCGAGCACGTCTCCTCGGACGTCGTGTTCGCGCAGCGAGCCAATAGCGGGCCGTTCTGTAGACTGCAAGCGTGTATCCACGAGATGACGACACGCTCGCAGCCTCGATCGGCGACCTGCTCGTGGCACGAGGGGCGATGCTCGCCGTGGTCGAGACGTCGGCCGGTGGCCTGATCGCGGCGCGCCTGCTCAGCGTCCCCGGCGCGTCACGCTGGTTCGAGCGCGGCTCGGTCGCCTACTCAGCCGCAGCCAAGACCGCGATCGCACCTCGTGCCGCCGAGCTGAGCGCAGCGCATGGCGCTGTGAGCAGCGAGTTCGTCGAAGAGCTTGTGCAGCGCATGCGTGAGCATACTGGCGCGACCTATGCCGTCGCCGAGAGTGGCATCGCGGGACCGATCGGCAACCATCGCTCCTCGAAGCCGGCCGGCTCTGTGGTGATTGGCGTCGCGTCAGCCTCGAGGTCATCCGTGACGTCGCACGTGCTGCCGGGCACGCGGCTCGAGGTGATGCAGCACATCGCGCAGCAAGCGCTCGAAGAGCTGCACGCATTCCTCGTGAGCGAGGCGGCATGACCTCGACACCGCGCGGCGTGCTCTCGCACTTCTGGTCGCCGATGACCGCAGTCGGCTCGCATGGGCCGAGCGGGCCGAACGCGCAGATCTGCGTCGCGGTGTTCGGCGCGTCGATCGTGCCAGACCACCCGCGGTTGCTCGTGAACCTGTCGAAGACCAATTACACCACCGAGCTCGTGCAGGCCGCTGGCACGTTGTCAGTCACGGTGCTCAGCAGCGAGCAGACGGGCCTACTCGAACCGCTCGGGCTGCGTAGCGGGCGCGACGGGCAGAAGCTGCATGACGTGGCGTGCGAGCTCGACACGCACGGCGATCCATGGTTCCCGGGCGGCGTCGGACGCGTGGCGTGTGAGGTGATCGAGACCTACGACCTCGGCGACACGCTGGCGTTCCTGTGCGCCGTGCGCGAGCAGATGACGTTGAGCGCCGCCGAGCCGCTGACATGGGCGCTCGCACGCACCGTAGTAGGCGACGACTTCCTGCAGCGCTGGGCCGAGAAGAGCGAGCGCGAGCAGGCCGCCGCGCGCGCCGCGATGCACTGGCGTCCTGCGTGACCGACGCGGCGCTCACTGAGTGGCTGCGAGGCACCGACGATGCGCGGCCACTGCTCGTCGCACCGGACGGTCACGCCACGTTCGAGGTGCCCGCCTCGATCGCGGTGTTCCCTGGCTCGTTCAACCCGCTGCACGCGGGGCACCGAGGCATCGCGGACGCCGCCGGCGCGCTCACGCAACGCCTCGTTGTCTTCGAGCTGTCGGTGACGAACGTCGACAAGCCACCGCTTGATGCCGCCGAGGTGCTGCGCCGCCTCGATCAGTTCGCGGGCGTCGCGCCGGTCGTGCTGACGCGCGCACCTCGATTCATCAAGAAGGCACGGGCGCTGCCGGGCTCAGTGTTCGTGCTGGGCTGGGACACATTCGTGCGCCTGCTCGAGCCGCGCTACTACGACAGCGTCGAGGCGATGCGCGACGCGCTGCGTGAGATGCGCGAGCTCGGGTGCCGCTTCGTAGTGGCGGGCCGACTCGTGGACGAGCAGTTCCGGACGCTCGAGTTGGACGAGGTGCCCGAGGAGTTCCGCAACCTGTTCCAGGCGCTGCCGGACTTCCGCCTCGATATCTCCTCGACGGAGCTCAGGGGCGAGGCCGAGCGGACTGGCTAGCGAACGCGGCCGTAGAGCGTATTGCCGGGGCGGGTCAGCCCTTCGCGGAACGGCTCGAACTGGAAGCCGGGATGCTGCTCGGCGAGGGCGAGCTCGATCGCCCAATGCGACATCGACGAGACCGTCGGCATTTCCGCGATCTGCGCGAGCGTGAAGAAGCCCGCGTCAAAGGTCTCGTCGTTGTCGGGACGCGGGTCACCAGAGACGGCCTCGAGCCGGAAGATCACGTAGATGTTGGAGACGGGCCGCGCGGGCTGCAGGCCGGCAGCGTGGCGGAAGCCGACTACCTCCTGCACGCGCGCCTCGATGCCAGCCTCTTCCATCACCTCACGCTCGATCGCGGGCTGCATCTCCTCGTCGATCTCGACGTAGCCACCGGGGATCTGCCACCAGCTGCGCGCGTTCGTGCGGCGCTCGACCAGCAGGATCTTGTCGCCGCGCAGGACCACAGCGCCGGTACCGATGGAGTGGTCGCCGTAGTGCTTGAAGTCACAGCCTTCGGCGGGGCACATCGGGCGCATGCGCCCGCCCTCGTACAACTCGACCAGTGGGGTGCCGCAGTAGGGGCAGAACTTCATGACCCCATGATAGCCCTCATCCGGGGCGAGGCGGCTGAGGCGATCGCGCCTTAGAATGAGCGCATCGCGAGGCGTAACGCGGATAGGACGGGGCAGCCGATGGCCGGGATCAATCGCACGTTGCGGTGGCTGCAAGCGCAGCGCGCCAAGGACGAGCCCGAGCTCTACGACTACGACGCCACCTATTCCGATCCGCCCGCCGGCACACGCTTCGTCACGCTCGCTGAGGCGCAGTCCCTCGAGTGCAACATGTGCGGCCAGTGCTGCGGCTCTCACGACGCCGACACGGCCGACGTCCGCGACTACACCTTCGGCGGCATCCGCAAGAACCAGTGGGCCTACCTCAACGGCGGCGAGCCGCTGATCATCCCGCTCACCGCAACCGGCAAGCCTCGCGCGTGGCGCGAGAAGGACGAGGACGTCGACAGCGCGCCGCCGTTCCTGTGTGCAGCGCTCGCACACGTCGAGGATGGAACGACGCGCTGCACGATCTGGCAGGGCCGGCGCCCGCCTCCCTGCGACACGTTCCCGGTGAAGGAGCCGCGCTACCCGCGCGACCTCGGACGCGGGGCCTACATCCTGCTCAACACGAAGTACCAGCGGCTGTGCACGTGGGTCGACATGCTGCTCTGCCCGGAGGACTCGGTATTCCTGCAGTGGCGGCGCGCCGACGGCACGCTGCCCGCTCGACTGACCTCGAAGCAGCGGGCCTACCTGCGCGAGGTGTTCGCTGAGGCCTATCGCGACGCGTACCCGGCCGACAACGAGATGATGTCGCTGTCGGACTGGCGCAAGGTGCGCCGCACCGAAGCGCAGTGGCGCGAGGTGCCTAGCTCGTAGCCCCACTCGCCTGGCGAGGATCGTCGACGGGCACAACGATCGCCTCGGACGTGTTGCGTGCGAGCACGAACGACGCCTCGGTGTAGTCGCTCACGTTCTCCTCGAGGTGCACCTCGAACGGTGGCACAAAGATGAAGTCGCCTGCCTCGGCATCGGCGACGTGCTCGAGATGCTCGCCCCAGCGAAAGCGCATACGACCCGACAGTACGTAGATGCCTGACTCGGACTCGCCGTGGTGATGCGTGCCGGAGTGCGCGCCCGGCTCATTGTGGCCCACGCCCATCCAGAGACCCTGGGCGCCGGTGAGGTCGGCGCAGACGCCCGCCTCACGACTCATGCCCGGCGTCTGTGCAGTCGAATGGTCACGGTCGCCCGGCTTGATGATCTGGACCACACTCGCACCTCCCACACTCGGACACCGAGGCAATTCTACGGTGCGCCCCACCCTCCACGGCTCAGGCATGACGCAGCGAGGTATGCTCCCGGTCGTGCGGCGAGCCTGACCGATCCCTCGCGGATCGCACGCCTCGACGTCCTGTTTCGCCTCGATATCCGGCACCGCGCCGGGTTGTATGGATGGAGGCCGATGTGCCGAAGTTGATCCCGGTCCCCGATGAGCTGAGCCAGCCATTTTGGGACGCCGTGCAGCAGCGCAAGCTGCTGGTGCAGCGCTGCACCGCGTGCAGCACGCTGCAGTACCCGCCGAAAGCCGCCTGCCAAGAGTGCAACGCGACCACGCTCGAATGGCACGAGACCGACGGCAAGGGCCACGTGCTCGAGTTCGTCGTGCTGCAGGACACGCACCTGCCGTTCCGCGGCCCCGACCAGCCGATCAACCTCGCGATCGTCACGCTCGACGAGGACCCGCGCATCAACTTCTTCTCGAACATGCCGGGCGAAGAGCCGTTCAAGGTGCCGGTCGGCGTCGCCGTCGAGGTGATGTTCGAAGAGCTCACCGATGGCAGCCTGATCCACGAGTGGCGCCGCGCCCAGTAACGACCGCCCTCACTCCACACTGCGCAGCGAAGGACAACGCTCATGACCACGGATATGAACTGGCGTCGCGATCAGGACGGACTGGGTGTGTGGCCACACCGCGGCAAGGTCGCGATCGTCGGATGGGGCATGTCCCCGGTCGACCGCCGCTGGGACGGCGTGTCGATGGACAAGACGCTCGGCGCGTACTCGAAGCTCGCTGCGGAACGCGCACTCGAGGACGCCGGCCTGAAGCCGTCGGACATCGACGGCCTGCTGATGTGCCCGAACAACATGGCCGGCGCCGGCAGCGGCTCGTCAGCAAGCTGGGGGCCGTCCCGACCGTACTTCGACGCACCCTATGACTCCGAGGACGGTCTCACGATCGTCACGAACAACTGGCTGCGGAAGTACTGGACTGACCTGACCGGCGTGCAGTACGCCCCCGACCAGATCCCCGACATCGGCGAGGGCCTAGGCATGGCCGCCGAGGCCGTCGCGCAAGGCAAGTGCGACTACGCGCTCTACATCTACACCGCGAACAACCTCGAGGGACGGTACCGCCGAGGCGGCGCGAGCGCACAGGATCACGCGACTGGCCCCTCGCAGTGGAACTTCCCGTGGGGCGGCAACGTCATCGACCTGCAATTGTGGACGACCGTGCCGTTGCGCCAGTACCTCCGCAAATACGGCGGCGAGTGGGATGACCTGATCGGGCCGATGATCCTCAACGAGCACCGCAACGGCATGATGACCAGCTGGGGCTACTACACCCAGAACGGCGCCTCAGGCCTCACGGTCGAGGAGTACGCCGACGCTCGGCCGATCACGTGGCCGGCGAAGATCTGGGACTACGACCGCCCGGTGAACGCGGCTGGCGCCTTCATCATCACTAGCGCCGAGCGCGCACGTGACCTGAGGCAGAAGCCCGTCTACATCATGAACCACAACGAGGGCTTCCTCGGCATGGGGCGCTCCTCGCACATCACGATGGACGAGTACGAGGCCGGCATGGCGCGCATCGCGAAGCGCTCGTACGACGGCTCTGGCCTCAAGCCGGCCGACATCGACCTCTTCAACCCGTACGACGGCTTCTCGCCGTTCCTGCCGTTCTCGCTCGAGGCGTTCCAGTGGCAGGGCGTGGGCAAGGGTGACGCGATGGCGTTCGTGAACGGCGACATCAGCGTCGAGGGGCCACATCCCCTGCACTCTGGCGGCGGCAACCTCGGCAACGGACGCACTCGAACCGCCATGTATATCGACGGCATCGAGCAGCTGCGCGGCACCGCCGGCAAGCGCCAGGTGAACGTGAAAGCCGAGACGGCGATCTGCGCGTATGCGCCGGCGCTGTCCTCGTCGTACCTCGTGCTCTCGAACCAGCCCAGCTAGTTCAATACTGCTAGGAGCCAGCGATGACGACAGTGATCTATGAGGGCAAGCCGGTCACGTTTGCCTCGCCGCCGACGGTGGCGGCCTCGGGGCTGTGGGTGAGCCGCGCCGACCTCGGCGCGCTCGACTGGGAGCCGAAGCCCGAGGGCATCTGCCGCGGGGATGTATGCGTGCCGATCCCGGCGGGCAAGGAGTCCTCGATCCTCGGTGAGGGCGAGGCGTTCAACCTCACCGGCTTCGCCGACCTGATCGAGCAGCCGTACGCCACTGACGGCGACATCTGGTACTTCGGCGAGCCCGGCTGGCAGTGGAAGAATCACATCGAGAGCCGCACGGCACCGGACTTCGAGCTGCTCGACTTCGCCGGGAAGCCCCACCGCCTCTCGGACCATCGAGGCCAGAAGGTGATCCTCGTCTGCTGGGCCTCGTGGTGCGGTTGCCGCTTCGACCTGCCGGTGTGGAGCGAGCTGCGCGACGAGCTGCACGCGCAGGGCCTCGAGATCATCACGGTGGACACCGACAGCAAGGGTATCGAGGCCGGGCGACCGTTCGTCGATGAGGCAACCCCCATGAACCCGACGCTCTTCGACGGCAACCACCTGGTCCCGGAACTGTTCAACACCAAGAACGTGCCCGCTGCGTTCTGGATCGACGAGCAGGGCACGATCGTGCGCGCGAACGACCCGATCTACGCGCGGCGTCGCAACCCCGAGACGCAGGAGTGGATCGTCAACACCCGCTACCAGGACGCGATTCGCGACTGGGTAGCGAAGGGTCCCGACTCCGAGTTCGTCGCGGGTGCGCCCGGCCTCGACAGCGTCGAGGAGCAGACCTGGGAGAACATGGAGGGGCTCGCGCACTTCCGGCTTGGCCTCTACCTGCAAGAGCAGGGCCAGACCGACCAGGCGATCGCGCAGTTCAAGGAGGCGCACCGCCTCGCCCCCGGCAACTACAACTACAGGCGCCAGGCGTACAACCTCGGCAACATCAAAGACGACTACGGGTACGAAACAATGCGCGACGTGATCAACGAGCCCGGTGCACCGGCGTTCTACCGGCAGGTCGACATCGTGAACATGGCCCGCTAGCGCTCGCCTCGAACGTTCGAGTACCAGCAAGAAGCCGCGGTCGATGACCGCGGCTTCTTGCTGGTACTCGTCGAGTGCGACTCGAGCTAGACGTACCGGTGCGCGAACTCGCCGACGACGGGTGCGTCCACAGACGTGCCCTGGTACGCCTTTACGGCGAGGTAGGTCGCCAGCACGAAGAACGCGAGCGAGACCAGATTCGAGAGCCCTGAGAACAACGCGCCCAGCGCGGGCGTGATCGCGTAGAACACGCCGGTCACAATGCCGAACGCGATCTGCACCACGATTGCCGCTGCGAAGAGCAGCAGCGACTGGATCGCATGGAAGCGGACGGTGCGATTGCTGCGGTACGGCTCGATCAGCAAGAACACGAAGCCCACGATCGGAATGTAGGACAGGGCCAACGCGAGGTTCTCGTTCAGCCCAGAACTCGCCCCACTCCCAGACTGCTGTGCCATGAGACGCCTCCCTCGGCTGCGATGTGCCGAGCGCGGCGCCACCATATCACGTTCGGCATTGCATTACGTCGAGTACATCCCGGCAACTCGGACACCTAGATTCCGGAAGTTTTGGCTAAGAATCTCGCGGAGCCCTGAGATTTGCTGCTTTGCACGTAATCACGTCGATCGTATCTTAGGTCTACCTAATTCCTGCGAACAGTGCGAGGGCTATCCCGCCAATGGTGACGACTATGGCAATCCGACCGTGCACATCGATGTTCCTCAGCGTGCTCGTGTTGCTCCTGCTCTCGCTCGCGTGGCCGATCGCGGCTCGCGCGGCGGGGCCCCAAGACGAGATCCAGGCCGCCAATGTCAGCGTGCAGTCCGCACTCAAGGCGGTCACGGCAGGCGACCTCGCAACAGCCGAGGCGCAATACAAGGTCTTCGAGAACCGCTGGTTCGAGATTGAGGAGGGCGTCCGCGACACCTCGCGGGAGGCGTACCGCGCCATCGAGGCGCAGATGAGCCAGGTCTCCGTCGGCCTCAGCTCGAAGAAGGCCGACGCCCTCGCGACCGCCCTGACCGCGCTCAACGCCGAGAACCAAGCGTTCATCGCGGGCAAACCGCCCTTTGCTGGGCAGGCCACCGCGAATCGCACCGCCGCCGCGGCCATGCCGGCGGGCAAGCCCACAATCGCCACGCTGCTCATCGAGCTCGACGCGACCCGATCCGCCGTGCGGCGCGGCGACTGGGTCGCCGCAGCGGCGCAGTTCGACGCGTTCGGCTCGACCTGGCCCGATGTCGAGGGCGAAGTGAAGACACGCTCCGCGACCGATTACCGCATCGCCGAGGTCGACATGGCGCGCGTCACCACCGCCATCGCGCAGCACGACGCCGGTGCCACCGCCCTGCTCGACGATCTGAGCACACGACTCACCCCATACAAGCAGCAGATCGCATATGGCGCGTTCGACGCCGGCGTCATCATCTTCCGCGAAGGCATGGAGGCAATGCTGGTCGTCGTGGCGCTGCTCGCGTTCCTGCGCCGCTCTGGGAACTGGGACAAGAGCGGCTACGTCTGGTGGGGCAGTGCGCTCGGCGTCGTCTCGAGCATCGCGCTCGGCATCACGATCAACGCGATCCTCGGCAAGGCGTTCAGCGGCGAGAACCGCGAGTTCATCGAGGGCATCACCGGCCTCTTCGCGGCCGCGATGCTGCTCTACGTGTCCTACTGGCTGCACAGCAAGTCGAGCCTGGGTGCGTGGCAGGGCTACGTAAACGACAGCACGATGCGCGCACTCGCGTCCGGCAACCTGATCGGCCTCGCGCTGCTCGCGTTCCTCGCGGTATTCCGCGAGGGCGGCGAGACGGTGCTCTTCTTCCTCGGCATGGCCGGGAACATCTCGACGCCGGACCTGTTCATCGGCCTCGCCAGTGGGACCGTGATCCTCGCGATCATCGGCTTCCTACTGACGGTCGCGGGCCTGCGCATCCCTATGCGGCCCTTCTTCACGGTCGCGAGCGTGCTGACGTTCTATCTCTGCTTCAAGTTCCTCGGCACAGGCATGCACGCGCTGCAGATCTCGAACCTGCTCCCAGCGACGACAGCCCCGCTGCTACCCGCCACCGACTTCTTCGGGCTCTACCCGACGTGGGAGAGCACGTTGCCACAGCTCGCGCTGCTGTTGATCGGGCTCGGTATCTGGGCGAAG
The DNA here is from genome assembly GCA_037133575.1 of Chloroflexota bacterium. Lineage (GTDB taxonomy): Bacteria > Chloroflexota > Dehalococcoidia > UBA2979 > UBA2979 > RH-chloro-G1. The sequence continues at coordinate 3,427 of JBAXNX010000017.1, read as the reverse complement.
GGCATGGCCAGAGACCGCGCGGTGCGAGTCGGAACGGCTCCCGCGCAGACGTAGGACCGGTCACCGCACAACACATCCATCCAGCCAGCATCTGATGAATAGCGCCCCAGTCTGGGGCGACGAGGGGAATCATGTCTACAACGCACCGAGTATCGACGACCGCCGCCTCATTGCTCGCGGCTGCGGCGCTATTCACAAGCGCCTGCGGCACACCCAGGGCCGCAGACGCAACCCCGACCGGCACGCAAGCCGCGGCGAGGGCGACGACTGCTGCCGCACCGAAGTCGACGACGCAGGAGATCGCGCACATCAAGATCCCGCGTTCGACAATCGATCTGCTCACCGCCGCGCTGAGGAAGAACGACCTTGCCGCCGCGAAGGCCACGTACGAGCAGTACAACGCGCAGTGGAACGGCGTCGAGGTGTACACCAACTATCGATCGCGCGAGCTGTATGGTCAGCTTGAGACCGATCTCGAGGCAACGATCGCGGACGGGCTCTCGCAGCCGACTCCCGACCTCGCGAGGCTCGTCCCCGCCTCGGAGGCGCTGGCCAGGAAGTACGACGAGGTGATTGCCCTCTCCGAGAAGGGCCCGGCGCTCAGCCCTCTGTTCGACGACCTGGCGGCGCTCCGTACGGTGCGCGCCGACCTTCGCATCGTGACCTCGGCACTCGCGGCGAACGACCTCGCGAAGGCAAAGGCATCGTGGGCCACGTTCGCCGGCAACTACTCGAAGTCGGAGCCGCTGATCAAGGTGCGCTCGACGACCGCGGAGTCCGAGACTGCCGGTGCGATCGCGAAGACCGACGCAAGCTTCAAGGCCTCGAGCGCCTCAGTCGACACGCTGAAGCCGCTCGTGGCGACGGTGACCGACCGCTACAACTACGGGGTGAACCTGCTCAACGCGGCCGCGCGCAACACCGACCTCGCGAAGACGACCTACTCCGAGGCAGACGTAGCGACACTAACCGCGCTCAACGACGTAATGCTCTCGCTGAAGAAGAGCCTCGCGGCGTACGACTCCGGGATGTACTCGATGTCCGGTGACGCCGCGAACGCCGCCGCGGGCTGGCAGTTCGACAAGGTGAAGCCAGCGCTGCAGCCGAAGGCTGCGGACGTCGCGCTGAAGACCGCGCTCGACAACTACGCGAAGCCGGCTGGCGTTGCCGGTGACACCGCCAAGACCAGGGCGCTCGGCAAGACGGCGATCGAGGCGGTCACGCTCGCGCAACAGGTGGTCGTCGGTCAGTTCTGGACGGACGCCAGGCTACAGACCGTGCTCTCCGGCCTGCCGAAGAGCTAGTCGCGCGAGCTCGATACAAACGAAGAGGAGGCGGGGTGACAGCCTCCTCTTCGTTGTGTGCCAGAGGCGCCTGGGGGCAACAAGAGAGGGAGCCAGTTGGCTCCCTCGTGGTGAATCGTGCTGCGTGGGCGGGTACTTAGCGGTCGGTGTGCCCGTGACGACCGAGCTCGTGGTGGGCGATGTGCGGCCGGAAGCCAAGGACGCTCGCGCAGAAGGCGCGGATGGCGCCATCGAGCGCCGCGTGGAGCGCATTCTTCTCCTGGAACACCATGTGTCGTCGCATCGTAACCATGACTCTTCCCCCACCTGAGCGCTGAGTGCCTCAACCGCCGTGACGTCAGGGCGTCAGATCGGACAGGACATTAGCCTCAACTAACTTCACCTCCTCTATGAGACTACATCGGGGCTGCCGACGCCACATCCTGGCGACGAAAATCTGTGCGAATCTCTACCTGAGGCAAACAGGACGGGGCGTCTTGGCCTCGCTCTGGGCAACCTCGAGCCCTGGGCTCCTGGTCGACCAGCGCGACCGCCTCGGTCCCCATCGGGACCCTGCGGCGCAGCGTCGAGGCGGCGTCCATGTCGTGGATGCGCAGCGCGAACACCGAGCTCACCAGCGCGATGCAGGCCGCGGCCACGAACGCGACGTGGAATCGGCAGGTTGAGATAGAACACGCAGCGCCACGACGCAACGGTGAGCAGGAAACCTCCAACGATAGGGCCACTGGCGGGACCGACCGTGATTGGGATCAGCAGCCACTTCGATGCAACCGCGCGCTCCTCGGGTGGGAATGCGTGCATCAGCATCGCGAAGCCGATCGGCGCCATCATTCCGCCGCCAACGCCCTGCAGGATACGGAACACGACGAGCTGCAGCAGGCTCTGCCCGCTGCCACACAGCACCGAAGCACCCGTGAACGCGACGACCGCGATCAGAACGTGCGCCTGCTGCCGAAGCGGTCTCCGAGCCAGCCCGAGGCCGGCACCCACACCGCGATGCTCAGCAGGCAGCCGGTGACCACCCACTCAATCCCGGTCGGCGAGGCGTGAAGCTCTCGGGACAGCCGCGAGAGTGCGACGTTCACCGCCTGCGTATCGAGGGCGCTCGCGAAGATCGCCATCAGGTACACGATCGCAACGATGTGCTTGGGTTGCGGACGCTTCCAGAACACGAATACGGCTCCCCTCGATCACGTACTGCGTGATCGCTGCGCATGGGCGCTATGGGTGGACCGCCTGCATGAAGGTTTCGAGGTCGGCTCGTCAGTCATCTCGGTTCAAGGAGACAAGACAAGTTTGCGCGTGCGTGAGGGCAGACGAAAGAAGTAGCAAAAGAAGTAGCAGCGGTGTGTCACATGAGCGAAACACCGCTGCGATGGGCGAAGAGCGCCCATGGTGCCCTAGAGGATTTGGCGCTGACCCGTTTCCGAGGAGCGCTCGATCGCATCGAGGATGCGGTGCAGGTCGACTGCAGTGTCGAAGTTTGGGCGCACCGTCCCGCTGGTCTGGATCGCCGCGGCCGTGTCGCGATAGAGCGCCATGAAGTTCGCGCCGGGGCCTTCGGGCGTGCCGGCCGGGAACTTGTGGGCGTCGTCGATCACGATCGGCTCGAGGCTTGCCTCGCCACGGCGTGCGCCGCGGATGTCAAGGCCGCCACCCTGGATACCACCGGGGCCACGGATCACGATCGCGCCGTCCGTGCCGTGAATCTCGAGCAGTGCACCGGTCGGCTGCACCGGCACCGCGTGCATGTGGATCGAGGCGCTCACGCCACCCTCGAGCTCCGCGCTCACCGTGAGGTCGTCCAGCGCCGTGCGCTCGATGACTTCGTCGGTCTCCACGATCGTCGGCTTCGGGAACTGCGTGCGCGCGAGCGCGGACACACTTACGAAGTCACCGACCAGGAAGCGCAGCGCGTCCAGGTTGTGTGCCGACTGGATCGTTTCGAAGTTGGCGCCGTTCTTGCGGTCAGCCCACCACGCAATGCGCTGCGGGTGCGTGTCACCACCACCACCACTCAGCAGCATCGACACTGACACGACGCGGCCGAGGTAGCCGTCCTTGATCATGTCGCGGACCTGGTTCAAGTCAGGCGTCCCGCGCCCCTGCAGCCCCATCGCCGT
>JBAXNX010000016.1:0-12824 GCA_037133575.1 Chloroflexota bacterium | reverse complement strand
GACGCCTCGCGCGCGTCGATATGCGGTGCGTCGCCCTGCTCCTGCCAGATGCGCTTGCGGCCCACGACGCCGATCTGGATCGCCAGTAGCTCCTCGAACGCGAGCCGCTTCCGCGCTGCATCGAGGTGCTCCTGATCGTCCGGATAGTGAATCTGCTTGATCGCCTCGACGACGCCGATGAAGTGGTTGCGCTCGCGCACGTCGTCGGGCAGCGGGTCAGGCACGCGGTCTGCGTACTTCTCGACGAGGCTGGCGATCGTGTCGCGCAGTCGGCGCTGCGGCAGGCCCTCCGTCAGGTGATACATCGGGATCATGCGCCCGGTGTGCATGCCCTGACCGTCGGCGCCGAGCCGTTCGAACTCGGGGTTGTTAAACGTCGGACGTCCGCGAAACACGCTCGGCGTTCCGGAGACCGCGATCTCCGTGCCCGCGTGCAGGTTGCGCGCGATGTACGGCTGGTTGAACCACAGTAGCTGAATGCGCGATCCGGCCTCGTCGGTCAGCCACGCTTCGCTAGAGCGCATGCGGCCGCCTCGGCCCATGCGTATCTCCTGCACCTTGTCGATCGTGCCGCGCACAGTCTGTTGCACGCCGACGCGCACCTGCGAGACCGGCACGCTGTTCGAGAAGTCGAGGTGCCGGTATGGGTACGCGCGCAGTGCGTCGCCGATCGTCGTGATCCCGACACGTTCGAGGCGGTCGAACGTCGCCGGCCCCAGCCGGATCCCAGCGCTACGCAACGGCAGTGCAAGCGCCTCAGGCCCGGGTGGCACGAGCGAACGCGATGCGGCTGGTGCACGCGGCTCTCGAGGTGCGCGCGCCTTCGTCGCCGCCCCACCCGTTGAACCGCTCGCGCGCTTGGTGGCTGTCTTCGTCGCGCGTGGTGCGAGGCGTGCCGCATCGGCTTCCGCGCGCGCATGGACGATCGTCGCGATCGCGCGGCGCGCCCAGGAGCGGCGATCCTCCGGCGTGAGCGAGCGGTACCCGAGTGCGGGGAGGTGGGCGACCATGCGCAGCAGTGGCGAGTTCGGCATCTCGCCCCGCGCCTGCGTGCGAATCAGCTCGTCGATGCCGCCCTCGACCGAAGAGTTGTCGCAGCCGTGCTCGAGCTCATGCTCCAGTACCGTCTGCAGCCGATTGAGGTCGGCCATCAGTCTCGAGGTGCGCTCGCGGAGCCGACGTTGGCAGAGACGACCGCAAACGCGAGCATGCCTGGCCCGGCGTGGACGCCGACGACCGGAGTGATGCGACCAACGGTGATGGACATCTCAGGCTCCATGCCGTGCAGGCGCTGAACGACATAATCAAGATCGTCCGGTGTCGTCGCGTGCACAACCATCGCCTGCGAGAAGGGGCGCAGCGCCCCGGCGCGGCGCAGCAGCTCCTCGAACGCCTTCTGCTTCGTGCGAGCGCGGCCGACCGGGACGACCTCGCCGTCCGCGATCGCCAACAGCGGCTTGAACTGGAGCAGGGAGCCGATCAGCTCCTGCGCTCTGCCGATGCGGCCACCGCGGCGGAGGTACTCGAGTGTGTCGACCATAATGAAGGTGTAGGTGCGGCGGAACTGGTCCTCGATCGCCGCCTTCACCTCGTCGATGCCCTTGCCGGCGTTGGCCAGCTCGGCCGCATCGATCACACCGAGGCCGAGCGCGAGCGATGTCGTCTGCGAGTCGATGTGCTCGATGCGCGCGCCCGTTACGCCTTCAGCGGCGCGGCGTGCGGACTCGATGGTCTTGCTGAGCTTGCCGGAGACGTGGATCGAGAGGATCTCGGTCGCGCCCTCGGCGATCAGCTGCTCATAGGCCGCGCGGAACGAGGCGGGTGATGGCTGCGAGGTCGTTGGCAGCGTCTGCTCGCGCACCAGGCGCTTGAAGAAACGCTCCGAGGTGATGTCGACGCCATCGAGCAGTTGCTCGTCGCCGAACAGCACGACCAGGGGGACAACGGCGATGTGGAGGCGCTCCACAAACTCGGGCGGGAGGTCCGCGGTCGAGTCGGTGAGGATGCGGAGCGTCATTGGGCCGAGTCTACTCGACCCCCACGATGTACGGGTAGTGAGGCTGGCCGCCGTCCATCACCTCGACGGTGAGGCCGGGGAGGGCCGCACCGAGGCGGTCCATGACCATCTCTTCGGCGCCGATCGGCGCGTTCGATCCGAGATAAACCGTCACGATTTCGGTAGGCGCGCGCGTGACCGCGATCGTCACGCCTGCGATCAGCGCGTCGTCGAGCGACGCGCCCGTCGCTACCACGTGACCATCGAGCAGTGCGATCGCCTGACCGACCTCGACGGTGAGGTCGTCGACGCGCGCGTCACGAGCGGCTCGAGTCACCTCGACGCAGCGCACGCCGTTGAGCGCAGCGCGCATCGCGGCCAGCGCCTCCATGAGCGTGTCATCGACGTTGAATGCGAGCGCCGCGCTCAGACCGGCGCTCATCGACCTCGAAGGCAGCACGGTGATCAGGCCCTCGGACTGCTGTGCTGCCTGCTCGGCAGCCATCAGCACGTCACTGTCGTTCGGGAGCAGCAGCACGTTCGCGTGTCCCGTGCGTCGAGCCGCCTCGATGAGCTCGCCAGCGGACGGGCGGGCGTCGTCCGGGGGGATCGCCACGATCGCGCCGAGGCCGCGGAAGGCGGCCTCGAAGCCCGCCCCACGCGCGACCGCGACGAGGCCGAGTCCGGGCAGCACCATAGGAGGTGGCTCGCTTGCGCGCGCGGCCCAGTCCTCGTGCTGGGACTGCATGTTGTCGACCTTCACGGCGCTCAGTGAGCCAACGGTCGCGCCGGCGGAGAGCGCCGGCCCTGGGTCGCGCATGTGCACATGCACGTGCAGCGTCGAGAGGTCGCCCACCACGAGGATCGACTCGCCGCCGAGATCGTTGAGTCGCTGGCTCAGCGACTGCCGGTCGAGGCGGGGCGCCTGCACCACGAACTCGGTGCAGTAGCCGTACCCGGTGTGCTCCATCGCCGCGATGTCGGGGGCGCCCATGGTGAGGATGGGCTCGGACGGCACCTCCTCGCCCGCCAGGCCCATGCGCAGGCCGGCCAGCAGTACGACGATCCCGAGGCCGCCCGAGTCCACCACGCCAGCCTCCCGGAGCCGCGCCAGCTGCTGCGGTGTGCGATCGAGAGCGGTTTGGGCGGCCGCCTCGGCGGTGGTGAAGACGCCGACCAGCGTGTCAGGCCCGACAGCCACAGTGGCCTCGGCAGCCTCGCGCAGCACCGTGAGCATCGTGCCCTCGACGGGCGTGCTGACGGCCTCGTAGGCCACGTCTGAGGCGTTTTGCAGGGCTCGGACGAGCTCGGTGGGAGAAGCCGCCTCGAGGTCGGCCAGCGCCTCAGCGGCGCCGCGCATCATCTGGGAGAGAATCACCCCGGAGTTGCCTCGAGCGCCCAATAAGGCACCTCGGGCGACCCGGTCGCAGAGCGTGCCGACTGTCTCGGTGGCGCCGGGGGTGGTATCAGCCGCTGCCAGACCGGCGCGGAGGGTGAGCAGCATGTTGGTGCCCGTGTCACCATCGGGGACCGGGTAGACGTTGATGGCGTTGATGGCGTCGCGGTTGGTGGCGAGCCAGCGCTCAGTCACGGCGAGGGCGGCCCGGAGGCGGTCGGCGGTCAGGAGCTCATCGGTCACGGTGGCTCGGGCCCCTCGGGTGGACTCAGTGTCGGGCGTAATGCTAGGGTGATTGGCACCGAAACACTACTGGCTGGTCTGTGGAGCGCGCGATGGCGTCTGGCATGTGCGACGTTTGTGAGAAGACCCCGGCCTTCGGCCGTAACATTCGGCACCGCCACTCCGGTCGGTGGGAGCGCAAGGCGCCCCGCACCAACCGGCAGTTCCGGCCGAACGTACAGAGCAAGCGCATGCTCATCGGCGGCTTCTGGCGCCGACTGAACATCTGCACGCGCTGCCTGCGCACTCTGATGAAGCTGCCCAACGCGGCCTAGCCGCGGCGATGAGGTTCTGCGTTGAAGGGCGGCTTACGAGCCGCCCTTTCTCTTGCCCCATTGTCCGTACCTTCGTGCTCATGTCCCTGAGCAATTTGTTTCACGTGAAACACTTCAGTTTCGAGGCCGTGCCTTCGAGGCTCCCGAGTAGGCGGCCATGATCGCCTCGCGGGCGGGAGCGTCGAGGTACTTCACGGCCTCACGCACCGTCACGCCTGATGCGCGGTGCGCGCGGGGCAGCAGCCAGTCGGCGACGAGCTGCGGCCGCTGCTTCGACGCCTCTCGCAAGACCCAGCCGATCGCTTTGCGGATGAAGAACTCGCGCTCCTCGAGCATGGTGTCGGCGTAGCGCGCGAACCGCTCGAAGTCGCCAGCGCCGCGCCGCATCGGCGGGAGCAGCGACAGCATCGAAGCGCGACGGATCCAGAAGTCCTCGTCCGTCGACCAGCGGTCGAGCGTCGCGTTCAACTCGGGATACCGCACCACGAGGTCGGCCGTGACGTCCGTCGAAAGCGTGTCGACATACGCCCATGTCAGCGAATGCCCGATCAGCTGCTCGAGCAGTGCGATGTCCGCAGCCACGAGCAGGCGCTTGTGCCGGATCAGCAGCTCGATCGCGGCGGCGTGCAGGTCGTGGAGTGAGGTCGCCCAGAGTGATGTGACGAGCTCGACCAGTGCGTCGTGGTCGAGAGGGTGCGCCTTCGCCCACGCTCGCGTCGTCGCTCGGATCAGCGGCACGCTCACGCCGAGGAAGTCGAGCTCGCTCTTGAGGTAGGCCTGCTCGCTGACCGCGCGGACCGGGTTCGCCTGCTCGCGGAGAAGCGCGGTGAGCTCCTCGACGGATCGCAGCGCGTGCGAGGACGGCACAGCGGAGGCTAGCCGGCGAGGGTGCGCCGCAGCGCGGCCAGCGCCTGCTGCGGCGTCTCGGTGCGGTTGTAGACCGCGGAACCGGCGACGAGCTGGTCGGCACCCGCCTCGACGCACTGGAGGGCGTTGTGCGTCTTCACGCCACCGTCGACCTCGAGCGTCACGTCGAGGCCGCGCGCGGCCACGAGCTCGCGCAGGCGACGCACCTTCGCGAGGTGATCGACGAGCATCTCCTGGCCGCCACGCCCCGGGTAGACGAGCATCACGACGACCTCGTCGATCGAGTCGAGTAGTGCCTCGGCAGCCTCGACCGGAGTGTCGGGGCTGATCGCGATGCCCACGGTCTTGCCGAGCGCGCGTGCCGCCTCGATGTGCGCGCGTGGGTCGCCGTCGGACTCGAGGTGGAACACGAGTCGGTCGGCGCCGGCGCGCGCGAGCGCCTCGAACTGCTGATCGGGGTGCGACACCATCATGTGCGCCTCGATCGGCACGTCGGTGGCAGCGCGCACTGCTGCGATCACCTCGGCGCCGAACGACAGCTGCGGGACGAAGTGACCGTCCATCACGTCGAGGTGGAACAGGTCGGCGCCGCCGGCCACCGCGTCGCGCGCCTGCTCAGCAAGCCGACCGAAGTCAGCGGTGAGGATCGACGGCGCGATGCGAACGTGCGCGACGGTGGTCACCTAGCTGCCTCGGGCGTTTCACCGTTGAGGCGATGGCGTGCGGTGGCCCGTGCCCGAGCGACCGTCTCGGGGGCAGTGCCGCCGGTCGCGGAGCGCGCTGCGAGCGCGGTGCCAAGGTCGATCGCGAGCACGTCGTCCTCGAACGCCGCGTGCGCTGCCTGGAACTCCTCGATCGTGAGGTCGGCGAGCGTCTTGCCCTCGCGCTCGCAGCGTGCGACGAGCGCGCCGACGGCGCCGTGCGCCTCGCGGAACGGCACACCACGTTTTGCGAGGTAGTCCGCGAGGTCGGTCGCGAGCGCGAACGCGCCAACAGCGGACTCACGACCACGGTCGGCCTCGAAGATCAGTGCGGGCAGCATCGCAGCGGTCACGGTGAGCGAGCTGAGCAGCGTGTCGATGGTGTCGAACAGCGGCTGCTTGTCCTCCTGCATGTCGCGGTTGTACGCGAGTGGCTGCGCCTTGATCAGCGTGAGCGCCTGCACGAGGTTGCCGATGGCGCGTGCGGACTTGCCTCGCAGCAGCTCGGCGACGTCGGGGTTCTTCTTCTGCGGCATGATGCTCGAGCCGGTCGAGAACGCGTCGGGCAGGCGGATCAGGCCGAACTCGAGCGTCGACCAGAGCACGAGCTCTTCGGCCAACCTCGAGAGATGCACCATCGCGAGCGCGGACGCGGAGTGCACGTCCACGACGAAGTCACGGTCGGACACAGCGTCGAGTGAGTTCGCTGCCACCGAGTCAAAGCCAAGCTCCTCGGCGACGGACTCGCGGTCGATCGGGTAGGTCACGCCGGCGAGCGCCCCTGCACCGAGCGGCATCACGTTGACACGTGCACGGGCCTGCTCAAAGCGCTGGGTGTCACGCGCGAACATCTCCTCGTACGCGAGGAGGTGGTGCGAGAGCAGCACGGGCTGTGCGTGCTGCATGTGCGTGTAGCCGCTGATCACCGTGCCCGACTCGCGGTCGGCGACGTCGAGCAGCACGCCTCGGAGCGCACGGAGGCGCATGGCGGCCTCGTCGCAGGCGGCGCGGGTGAAGAGCCGCAAGTCGGTCGCGACCTGGTCGTTGCGGGAACGTGCGGTGTGCAGGCGTCCCGCTGCCGTGCCGATGCGGTCGGCGAGCGCGGCTTCGATGTTGAGGTGGATGTCCTCGCGGTCGGTGCGGAACTCGAAGCGCCCCGCCTCGATGTCGTCACGGATCGTCTCGAGGCCCGCAACGATCGCCTCGGCGTCCTCGGTCGGGATGATGCTCTGGCGCGCGAGCATGCGCGCGTGGGCGATCGAGCCGGCGATGTCCTCGCGGTAGAGGCGGCGGTCAAAGTCGATGGAGGCGGTAAACGCCTCGACCAGCGCGTCGGGGGGCGCGTCGAAGCGTCCGCCCCAGAGCTTGTCCGAACCGCCGCGTTGCTCGCCTGTCACGTCTCGCCCCTGCCTGCCACGAAAGGCTAGCAGAGCGGGCGAACAGCCGCCTCCCGGTGTCTAGGCAGCGACCGTCGAGGTGCAGAAGGCGCAGCGGCGGGCGGCAAGCGGGATCTCGCTCAGGCACTCGGCGCATTGCTTCGTGGTTGGGTCGGTCGGCGTCTCGCCTCGACTGATGCGGGCGGCGAGCGCGTTCATCGGCTTCACGACGAGGAAGAAGATCACGGCGGCGACCATGAGGAACGAGATCACAGCGTTGAGGAAGTCGCCGTACTTGAACTCGCTGCCGTTGATGGTGAAGGTCAGCGCGGCGAAGTCCGCCTTGCCGCCGATCGCGGCGATCAGCGGTGTGACGAGATCGGCGACGAACGCGGCGACCACTGCGCTGAAGGCCGCACCGATCACGACCGCGACAGCGAGGTCAATGACGTTGCCACGGAGCAGGAACTGTCGGAACTCGCGAATCATCGAGGAACTCCTGAGCTGCGCTCACTCGGCTGGATGATAGCCATCGACTGCGAGTGCGTGTGACAGCCGCACGGCGCGCCCCGTCACGAAGACGTGCCGACAGATCACCGAGCCGACGACTCAGCGGGGCAGGCGAGCACAGCCGACGGCTGTTACTCCGGGCGCTGCAGCTGGAGCGGGTCGCCTGAGCCAGGGTCGAGCTGCAACTGATTGCGCGTCTGCACCTCGATGGGGAGGCCCCAGAGCTTGATGAAGCCGAGCGCGGCCGTCTGGTCGAACTGGTCGCCCTCGCTGTAGGTCGCGAGCGCGTGGCTGTAGAGCGCGCGGTCCGAGCGGCGACCGACGGCCACGGCAGTGCCTCGATGCAGGCGCATGCGGATATCGCCAGTGACGTAGCGCTGGGTCGACTGCACGTAGGCAGCGAGGTCCTGGTGGTGCGCGCTGTACCAGAGGCCGTTGTAGATGAGGTCGGCGTACTCCTGCACGACGCGCTCCTTGAAGCGGAGCTGCATCTTGTTGAGCGTCATCGCCTCCAACGCACGGTGCGCCTCGAGCAGCACGACGGCGGCGGGTGACTCGTAGATCTCGCGCGACTTAATGCCGACGAGGCGGTCCTCGACCATGTCGATGCGGCCGATGCCGTTGTCGCCGGCGATCCCGTTGAGACGCTCGACGAGGTCGGTCGGAGCGATGCGCTCACCGTTGAGTGCGACCGGGATGCCGTGGTCGAACGCGATCTCGATGTAGGTCGGCTCTTCGGGCGTCGCGTTGATGGTGCGCGTCCACGCATAGACCTCCTCGGGCGGCTCGGCCCACGGGTCCTCGAGCACGCCCGCCTCAACGGAGCGCCCCCACATGTTCTCGTCGGTCGAGAACGGGGAGGCGGCGGTCTGGCGCACGGCGATGCCGTGCTTTGCCGCGTACTCGAGTGCCTGGTCGCGGTTCATCTGGTTCTCGCGTGCCGTACCGATGACCTTCAGGTCGGGGCCGAGCGCGCGGATCGAGACATCGAAGCGCACTTGGTCGTTGCCCTTGCCGGTGCAGCCATGCGCGACGGCGCTCGCGCCGACCTCGCGCGCCTTGTCGACGAGCAGCTTCGCGATCAGCGGACGGCCGAGGGCCGTCGCGAGCGGATAGGCACCTTCGTAGACGGCGCCGGCCTGGAGTGCGGGGAAGACGAAGTAGCGCAGGAAGTCCTCGCGCGCGTCGACGACCGCGACCTCTTTGGCGCCGGCGCTGAGGCCGCGCTCGCGTGCGGACTCGATGTCCGGCAGGCGTCCGAGGTCGACCATCAGGCAGACCACGTCGTAGCCGCGCTCCTCCTGGAGCCACTTGGTCGCGACGGATGTGTCGAGGCCGCCCGAGTAGGCGAGGACGATGGTCTCCGGCATCACGAATCTCCTACGCGCTGACTGACGCGTCTTCCACGGCGATGTGCTGGTCTGTGTACACGGGAAGGGTGAACGAGAAGGTGCTCCCCGACCTGCCGTCACTCTCGCACCAGATCTTCCCGCCGTGCAACTCGACGATCGAGCGTGCAATGGCGAGGCCGAGGCCGGTGCCGCCGCTCTGGCGCTCGCCGGCTGTGGTGCGCTGGAACTTCTGGAAGAGCAGCGGCTGCTCGCTCGGCAGAATGCCGATGCCGTTGTCCTCGACCTGCACGAGCACGAGCGGATCGCCGGGCACGACGCGAATCGTGATGTGCCCGCCGCTGGGCGTGTACTTCATCGCGTTGTCGATGAGGTTGGACAGCACCTGCTCGATGCGGGCGCGATCGGCCCACACAGTGACGGCTGCGGCGCTCGGCTCCACGGCGATCACGATCTCGCGCTCGCTCGCCTCGTGCGCGTAGTTGGGGAGCACTTCCTCGATCACGGACTCGAGGCGGAATGGCATCTCGTGCACACGCACGCGGCCCGAGTCGAGCGCAGACATATCGAGCAGGTCGTTGATCAGGCGCAGCAGCCGGTCGGAGTTGTTGTGCAGCACATCGGTGATGCGGTGCTGCGTCGGGGTGAGGTCCCCCGCCGCCTCCTCGGTGAGCAGGTCGATCGAGGTGCGAATGAGCGTCAACGGCGTGCGCAACTCGTGACCGACCATGGAGACGAAGTCCTGCTTGAGGCGCTCCGCCGCCACGGTCTCCGTCACATCACGGACGAGCACGATGATGCCTCGACGGCTGCCGTCGGGCTCGATCAGGGGGCCTGCCGTGAACCCGAGCAAGCGCCCGTCAACTTCGAAGAGCGCGTCGTTGCCCTCGTCGTTGCCGTCGGCCGAGCGCCGCAGCCGCTCGATCGCGGCGGGAGGCAGCGGCATCCATTCGTCGACGAGGCAGCCTCGGCATTGCTCTGGGTCGATGCCGAGTAGCCTCGATGCGGCCGGGTTGCAGACGACGCAGCGGCCTTCGGGGTCGAGGACGATCGCGCCGTCCTGCATCTCGCGGATGACGGATTCGGCGAGCCGGCGGCTTTCCTCGACGGCGTTGGAGAGCTCGTAGCGTTCGAGCGAGGTCGTCAGCTCGGCGCGCACGGCCTGGAGCAGCGAGCGTCGAGACGGCGTGAACTCGGTGGTGCGTTCGGCGGCGACGGCTAGCAGCCCGAGGTTGCCGCGTGCGCCAGCCAGCGGCAGCAGGGCGAGCGAGCGAATGCCGAGCGGCACAATCACCTGGATCGGGCCTCGACTGTCGGCGTTCTCAAAGTAGAGGCCATCGAGGGTGACATCGCCCGCGAACTCGGTGCGCACGATGCCTTCGAGGCTGCTCGATGCACCCGGGCGCAGGCCGTGCTCGGCGACGACGCGCAGCAGGCCTTCCGAGCGCAGCAGCAGGCACACGCCGCTGATCCACTCGAGGCGGGTGAGCTGCTCCGCGACGACACGAGCCGCCTCGGCCGGTGTCTGCACGATGCCGGTGGTCACGCCGTGCACGACGGCGAGCTCCTGCGTGACGGCGGCGAGTCCGGCGTCCGAGGCGTTGACTCGCGCCACGAGCTGCTCGTTTGCGCCGACCAGGTTCTCGCGTGCCTCGAGGATGGCGAGGCGCATCTCGTCCATCGCCTCGCCGAGCTCGCGCAACTCGCGGGGACCGACGCGCGGCACCGCGCTGTACAGGTCGTTGTCCTGGATGCGCCGCGCGGAGCGGACGAGTTGCGTGACGGGCCGGGTGAACAGCACGCCGAGGCCTGCGGCGATCAGCGCACCGATCGTCATTGCGATCGCCGTGGCGGTGAGGACCTCGCGCTGTGCTTCACGCTGCTCGGCGACGATCGCTTCATGGTCGACGCCGACGTACATCAGGGCGACGCGCTCACCGCTCGATGCATTGAGCGGCGTGACGAGCGCCAGGTACTGCTCGCCGCCGATCATCACCTCGACGGGGTGGTCGGCGGTCAGCGCGCTTTGCGTCACGTCCTGAATCGTCGGGTTCAGGTCGTCGCTGCCACTGACGTTGGAGCCGTCGTTGGCGACGATCGAGACCTCGGCGCCGGTGAGCTCGTCGAGCTTCTTCACGAAGCTCTGGTCGACGGCCGCAATCACCTCGACGACGCCGAGGATCTTGCCGTTCGAGCCGCGCACAGGAGCAGCTCCTGCGAACGCGAGGCCGATTCGGGAGGCACGTCGCATCCCCTGACTTGGCATGCCGCCGATCGCGTCTTTCACGTCTGCGGGAATCGATGTGCCGGGGTTGGGCGCACCTCGACTGTCCCCGATCGCGCGGCCGTTGGCGTCGTAGAGCACGAGGATCGTTTCCTGTGGGACGGCACGTGCGACGGAGGCTCTGAGGTTGCTGGCGAGCTCGGCGATGCCGGGGAGGTCTCCCTGCGTGAAGTGATCGACGAAGGCGGGGCTGGTCGCCAGGATGCTGGCGCCGGCGAGCAGCAGGCGCTGCGTGTCTTCGACCTGGGCGATGGCCTGCTTCGAACCCCTGGTCACGGTCTCCGAGAAGCGGATCTGGGTGTTTTCCTGCACGGTGCGGCTGACTCGGACGAACGTCAGCACGCCGCTCACTGAGACGACGAGGAAGATCACCAACGTGATCTGGAGCGCCATCCGGGTGCCGAGATTACGCAGCAATCAGTCTCCAGACTGGGCTTTGCCCGGAGCGACCGCCCCGAGGGCACGCGCTCGCGCCCCCGAGGCGTGTTGGTGCTTAGCGCGAGGCGACTTCCTTGATGGCAGCCTCGAGTCGGTCGATACCGGTGTCGACCTCTTCTTCAGTAATCGTCAGCGGCGGCATCATCCGCACCACGTCCGGGCGCACCGGGTTGAGCAGGATGCCCTGGCCCAGCCCAGCCACCACGATGTCGCCGGCGACCTCCTTGTGGAGCTCGAGGCCCAGCAGCAGGCCTTTGCCGCGCACACCTCGCACGATCTCGTGCCGGTCAACGAGGCCTTCGAGGCGCTGTCGCAGCTGCTCGCTGCGCGCGTTCACGTTCTCGAGCACGCCGCCCTCGAGCAGCTGGCGCATCACGTAGGTGCCGGCCGCGGTCGCCAGCGGGTTGCCGCCGAAGGTGTTGCCGTGGTCGCCCGGCTCGAAGACCGCAGCGTGCTCCTTGGCCATCACTGCGCCGATGGGGACGCCGCCGCCGAGGCCCTTCGCCGAGGTCATGATGTCGGGCTCGATGCCTGCCTGCTCGTAGGCCCAGAGCGTGCCGGTGCGACCCATGCCGGTCTGCACCTCGTCGAGGATCAGCAGCAGGTTGTTCTCGTCGCACCAGTCGCGCACGTGGCGCAGGTAGTCGGGGTGCGGCACGTTGATGCCGCCCTCGCCCTGCACAGGCTCGAGCAGGATCGCGACGGTCTTGTCGTTCGTCGCGGCGCGGATCTGGTCCATGTTGTCGTAGTCAACGAACACGAAGCCGGGGAGCTGCGGACCGAACGGCTCGCGGTAGCGAGCGGTGCCGGTCGCCGACACGGTTGCCATCGTGCGGCCGTGGAACGAGTTGTTCGTGCTGATGATCTCGAACGCGCCGTCCTTGTGGATGTTGCCCCACTTGCGGGCGAGCTTGATCGCACCCTCGTTTGCCTCGGCGCCTGAGTTCGCGAAGAACACGCGGTCCATCGCCGAGTGCTCGACGAGCAGCTCGGCGAGCTCGATCTGTGGCTCGGTGTAGAAGATGTTCGAGACGGTGATCAGCGTGTGGGCCTGGCGAGCGATCGTCTCGGCGAGGCCGGCGTTGGCGTGGCCCAGCGAGACCACGGCGATACC
This sequence comes from Chloroflexota bacterium, assembly GCA_037133575.1. GTDB lineage: Bacteria > Chloroflexota > Dehalococcoidia > UBA2979 > UBA2979 > RH-chloro-G1. The sequence continues at coordinate 236 of JBAXNX010000016.1, read as the reverse complement.
TGCGACGAAGTCGAGGTATTCCTTACCGGCGTCATCCCACACACGCGTGTTCTGGCCACGGACGAGGGTCACCGGCATGCGGCGCGCCGCCTGCATGTAGACCTTCGCTTCTCGTGCCGGGATGTCGCTCATCGGTCACTCCTTCATTCGCGGGAGAGGCCCCGCACTGCAGGCTTCTATCTTGGCGACTGCGTGTCGATCTGGTCGAGCAGTGCCTTGAGGCGGTCGAGTTCTTG
>JBAXNX010000015.1:0-13163 GCA_037133575.1 Chloroflexota bacterium | reverse complement strand
GAGGAGTACTTCTACGACGAGAAGGGCGCGCTGCGAAACGGCAGCCTGCTCGACTACCGCATGCCGACGGCGCTCGACCTGCCGATGCTGGACTCCCAGCTGATCGAGGTGCCGAATCCCGGTCACCCGCTGGGTGTCCGCGGCGTTGGCGAGCCGCCGATCGTGCCGGTGCTCGGTGCGATCTCGAATGCGCTGTACGACGCGGTGGGCATTCGTTACCGGCACCTGCCGGCGACGCCAACTGTGATCCTCGATGCGCTGATGGACCGGGACGAGGCGGGCAGCACGGAGTCGTAACGGCGATGCGCCTGTGGGCGCGAGCCGCGATGATGCAGTGAGCATCGATCGAGGGCGGGCCGTCTGGTCCGCCCTCGTCACGTCCGGACGACAGCATTCGAGGTTTGGGGAGGCAGGGATGACGCAGCAGCGAAACGTCGTGGGTGTGACCGGCATGCGGGTGATGGCGGTCTACGGCCACCCGGACGACGAGGGACAGGTCACAGGCACGCTCGGCGCGTTCGTCGCTGCGGGCAACGAGGTCACCCTCGTGTGTGCGACGCGTGGCGAGGTCGGGGAGATCAGCGACCCGGCGCTGTCGACGCCGGAGACGCTCTGGTACACGCGCGAACTCGAACTGCGCGCGGCGATGGCGCAGATCGGCGTGCGCGATGTGCGCTATCTGGGCTTCCGGGACAGCGGCATGGTGGGCACACCGGAGAACGAGGATCCTCGGTCGCTGCACCAGCAGCCGCCGCACGTTGGCATTCCGGCAGTGCTCGCGATCATGCGCGAGGTGCGACCGCACTTCGTGTTCACGTGGCAGCCGGACGGTGGCTACGGGCACCCCGATCACATCGCGATCCACATGCACACCGTCGCGGCGTTCGAGGCATGCAATGACGCCTCGGTGTACCCGGAGGTGGGCGCTGCATGGGCGCCGCAGCGGCTCTACTGGGGTGCTCGCACGATGCGTCGCATGGCCGAGGTGCGCTTCGAGATGGAACGCCGGGGCCTGCTGCCCGAGCCGATGAACGAGGACATTCGCGCGCGCTTGCAGGCTTCACTCGAAGCGCCGGAGGCACCCGCGAGCGTGGTGATCGATACGCGTGACTTTATTGCGGCGAAGCGGCGATCGTCCTCGATGCATCGCAGCCAGTTCGGCGAGAACTCGATGTGGGCGCGGGTGCCGGATGACTTGCAGGCGCAGGTCTACGGCGAGGAGCGCTTCTGGCAGGCTCGCCCCGAGTGGCACGAGGGTGACGCGCCGCACTCGGACTTCAACTACTAGGGACGTCGTTTGGGCGGTGGCTCGGTGCGGAAGCCGAGGCGCGCGGCGATGAATGAGGCCTCGCCCGACTTCCAATCGAGCAGCGCCGCGAGGTGGTCGTCCTGCGCCTCGATCGCGATGTCGACGTCCGGTTGATTGAATGCGCGTCGCGACGCGGTATCGAGCTCGACTTGGGTGCGACGCCAGCGTGAGCGTGCCTCGTTCTTCTCGAGGCGGAGCGCGTCGGCCTCGGGGGTGTCGTGCACGGGGTAGATGGGCTCGGGCTCGTCGCGGAAGTCGTCGGTCATGCGGTGGAGGATACAAAACAGGCGGCGCAGATGCGCCGCCTGTTTGTCACTGCGTTGATTGTATGTACGGGCTAGAGGCCCATGCCCACGGCGGGCGTAATCATGTCAGTCGCGTCCGGTGCGCGCTCGCCGACGACGGCTTCGGTGGTGAGCATGAGGGCGGCGACGGAGACGGCGTTCTCCATGGCGATGCGGGTCACCTTGACCGGGTCGATGATGCCGAGCTCGAACATGTCGCCGTAGCGCTCGTTGCCGGCGTCGTAGCCGACGTTCAGCTTCGCGGCGCGCACGTCCTGGACGACGATGGACGGCTCGCGGCCACCGTTCTGGACGATCTGGCGAAGGGGTGCCTCGATTGCCTTGTGCAGGATGCGGACGCCGAGAATCTCGTCCGGGTCGGTCATCGTGGTGATGAGGTCGTCGAGGTCGGACTGCACGCGGATGAACGCGACGCCACCACCGGCGACGACGCCTTCCTCCACTGCTGAGCGAGTGGCGAAGAGTGCGTCCTCGACACGGAACTTCTTCTCAGCGACCTCGGTCTCGGTCGCGCCACCGATCTTGATGACGGCCGCGCCACCGGAGAGCTTCGCGAGGCGCTCCTGCAGGCGCTCGCGGTCGTAGTCGGAGACGGTGTCTTCGATCTGCGCTCGGAGCTGGCGGACGCGGGTCTGCACGGCCTCGTCGGAGCCGGCACCTTCGATGAATGAGGTGAGCTCCTTGTTGGCTGTGACGCGGCGGGCGCGCCCGAGCTCCTCGAGCTTGATGTGTTCGAAATCGAGGCCCATGGTCTTGGTGATCAGCGTGGCGCCGGTGACGATCGCCAGGTCCTCGAGGATCTTCGTGCGGCTGTCGCCGAACGCCGGGGCCGAGATGGGCAGCGGGTTGATGGTGCCGCGCATCTTGTTGACCGTGAGCAGCGTCATGGCCTCACCGGTGATGTCCTCCGAGATGATCACGATGTTCTTCGTGATGGGCCGCGCGAGCTCCAGCATCGGGATGAGGTCCTGCGCACGCTCGATCTTGTCGTCGGTGATGAAGATCAGCGGGTTGTCGAGCACACCTTCGAGGCGGTCGATGTTGGTGATGAACTGGTTGTTCTGGTAGCCGCCGTTGATGGCGAAGCCGTCGGTGATGAGCGTCTCGAGGGTGAGGCCCTGGCCCTCCTCGGAGGTGATCACGCCGTCGCGGCCGACCTTGTCCATGACCGTCGCGATCAGCTCGCCGATTTCCTTCTCGTTGGCGGCGATCGAGGCGACCGCGGCAATCATGGCATGACCCTCGACGGGGACAGCCATGCGGCGCAGCGCGGCGGAGAGGGCGCGGGCACCCTTCTCGATGCCGATGCGGAGCGCCATCGGGTTCGCCCCGGCGGCGATGTTGCGGATGCCCTCGTGGAGGATCTCCTGCACGAGGACGGTTGCGGTCGTGGTGCCGTCGCCGGCGATGTCGTTCGTGCGGATGGCCGCCTGCTTCACGAGGTTGGCGCCCATGTTCTGCATGCGGTCGCCGAGCTCGATCTCCTTGGCGACGGTGACGCCGTCCTTAGTGACGACGGCGGCCGAATAGGGCTTGTCGAGCACGACGTTGCGGCCGCGTGGGCCGAGCGTGATCTTCACCGCGTTAGCGAGGATGTCTGCACCCTCGATCAGCGCGCGGCGGGCGTCCTCGTCGAAGCGCACGTCCTTAGCAGGCATCTGTCACCCCCGGTGGCACAAGGCTGTTGATTGCATGTCCGTCGCCAGCGCGCCCAATCAACAGGGCGGCGATCCAGCGCGCGGATGTTAGCACTCCTACAGATCGAGTGCTAACCAGCGTTCGAGCCGACCGCTCGATCCGTCATCTGACGCAAGGTGGTAGAACTGCCCGCAACAGTGGTCACCCGGAATGGTGGGGCCAACCGTGGCAGAACTCGAATCGGTTTCCGGCACGGAAGCTGCGACGACCGAGGCGCCGATCCCGACGCTCGTCGCGGAGCCGGTACCGCCCCCTGTGCCCACTCGACGCCGGAGCTCGCTGCGAGCGGGGTTCGTGGCGTTCGAGAACCGGGACTTCAGATACCTCGGACTGTCGACGCTGGCGGTGGGGTTTGGGCAGTGGGCCCAGCAGATCGGCCTGGCGTGGCTGATGTACTCGATGACCGGGTCGGCGGCGCAGCTGGGCGCCATCTCGGCGTTCCGAGGCGGGGTCGGAGTGATCACGGCGCCGCTCGGCGGGTGGCTGGCCGACCGCTACTCGCGGCGCAGCGTGCTGGTCTGGTCGACGTTCGCGAGCATGGTGCAGGCGGTGATCTTCGCCTTCCTGATCGCGGCGGGCATGATCCAGGTCTGGGAGGTGTACCTGCTCGCGCTGAGCGGCGGCATCATCCAGTCCGTCACACAGCCGGCACGGCAGGCGTTCGTCTTCGATGTCTCGACGCCGGAGACGCTGTCCAACGCCATCGCGATGAACTCGATCCTCCAGAACATCGCCCGGGTGACCGGCCCACCGCTGACCGGCGCGCTGATTGGCTTCTTCGGGAACAGTGCCCCGTTCGAGCTGTTGGCGGTGACGCAGGTGGTGGCGATGGGGCTAACCCTGCTGATCAGCCGCAGCATCGTGTCCAAACGCCAGATGTCCGGCCGAGGAGCCTTCCGGGACATTGGCGACGGATTCCGGCTGGTCTGGGGGGATAAGGCAATCCTCGGGCTGGTGCTGGTGGCGACGATTCCCTCGTTGCTGGTGTACCCGTACCTGCCGTTCATCTCGCTGATCTCGGACCAGGTGCTGCACCGCGGGGCCGCGGGATACGGCTGGCTGGCCTCGATGGCCGGCTGGGGGTCGATCGCCGGGCTGTTCGTGATTGCGATGCTGCGGTCGCCCCGGCACCGCGGGCTGGTGATGATGCTGTCGTTCTTCGTCTACGCCGGGGCGGTCTTCGCCTTCGCGCAGTCGACGAACTTCTACCTGTCCTGCTTCTTCCTGATCGTGGCCGGGGTGTTCACCTCGGTCTCAAACGTGCTGAACAACACGCTGATCCAGATCGCAGTGCGGGACGAGGTGCGCGGGCGGGTGATGGCGGTCTGGCAGATGAGCCAGGGCTTGCAGCCCCTCGGGGCGCTCCCGATGGGCATTCTGGTGGCAACCCACGGTGTCCAGGTCGGCCTGGGCGCGTTCATGGTCGTCGCCATGGTCAGCTTCGCGGTGTTCACGCTGTGCTGGGGATCAGTGCGGCGGATGTGAAATCCCGATGAAACTCGTGGCACGGCAGGGGGCGGCCCCTCTTTGCCTCACCTCGGCGAGAGGTATACTCGTCTTGCTTGCTCCTGTGGTGAAAGGGATCTACACGCATGACGATCGCTGATAAGCCGTACCGGATCATCGGCACCGCGCCGGTCCGTCCGGACGGTGCTGACAAGGTCACGGGTCGCGCCAACTACGCGGCAGACGTATTCCTCCCGCGCATGCTCTACGGACGCCTGAAGACTGCTCCGCACGCGCACGCCCGCATCATCAAGATCGACACCTCGAAGGCGCTGGCATTGCCGGGCGTCGAGGCGATCGTGACGTCGGCCGACTTCGACACGACTGACGAGATCGCCGGGTCGGGGTTCGGCGCCCAGAACCGCCAGTTCATGGTCGGCAACTTCCTGGCGTTCGAGAAGGTGCTGTTCTACGGGCACCCGGTCGCGGCAGTCGCTGCCACGAGCCCACACATCGCCGAAGACGCGCTCAAGCTGATTGAGGTCGAGTACGAAGTGCTCGAGCCGGTGATGAGCGCGCAGCGCGCGATCGAGCCGGACGCGCCGATCCTGCACAAGAAGATCCGCACGGCTGAGCCGGTCGGTATGGCGCCCGCTCCTGACCAGGAGACGAACATCGCCAGCCACCTGCGCATGGTGCTGGGCGACATCGAGGCCGGCTTCGCGCAGGCGGAGATCATCGTCGAGGACGACTTCCACACCGGCACGGTGCACCAGGGTTACCTGGAGCCGCACTCGGCGACGGTGCAGTGGAATCCCGATGGCAGCCTGGTCGTGTACAGCTCGTCGCAGGGTGTGTTCGGCGTGGTCCGTGACACGCTGGCCACGATGCTGAAGCTCCCGACCTCGATGGTCCGCGCCGTGCCGATGGAAATCGGCGGCGGTTTCGGCGGCAAGCTGCGGCTGTACTGCGAGCCGATCGCGGCGATCCTGGCCAAGAAGGCCCACCGCCCGGTGAAGGTGACGATGACGCGCGAGGAAGTGATCCAGGCTTCCGGCCCGGCTTCTGGCACGCACATTCACGCCAAGCTTGGCGCGATGAAGGACGGCACCGTTGTGGCCGCCCAGCTGAACATGCTGTTCGAGGCTGGTGCATTCCCGGGCTCGCCGGTCGGCGGTGGCATGAACGTCTCGTTCGCCCCGTACGACATTCCCAACGTGCAGATGGACGGCTACGACGTCCTGGTGAACCGCCCGCGCAACGCGGCCTACCGCGCCCCGGGTGCCCCGGCCCCGACCTACGCGATCGAGTCGCTGATGGACGAGCTGGGTCGCCGTCTGGACATGGACGCGGTTGACCTGCGCCTGAAGAACGCCGCGAAGGAAGGCACGCGCCGACCGAACGGCACTGTTGTCGGGGTGACCGGCAACATCGACGTGATGGAGCGCATCAAGGCCACCCAGCACTACCGCTCCGAGCTCACGGGCAAGAACCGCGGTCGCGGTATTGCCCTCGGGTTCTGGGGTGCGGCGTCGGGTGCGCACTCGGTGAACGCGATGGTCAACAACGACGGCACGATCGTGCTGAACTGCTCGGCCGTGGACGTCGGTGGCCTCCGGGCCGGCCAGGCGCAGGTGATGGCCGAGATCCTGAACATCCCGTACGAGGATGTGAAGCCGCGCTACGTGGACACCTCGTCCATCGGTTGGACTGGTAACACTGGTGGTTCCGGCACTGCGTCCGGTACCTCGGCCAGCGTGTACCACACGGCTCTCCAGATTAAGGACCGCATGATCGAGCGGGCCGCCAAGATCTGGGAGTGCGACAAGGCTGACGTCAGCTACGGTGACGATGCGGTGCTGACCGGCCCTGCCGGTGAGGACGGCAAGCCGAAGACCCTCAGCTTCAAGCAGATCGCTGCACAGCAGGCCGGCACCGGCGGGTACATCTCGGGTCACGTTGACCTGGGTGGCTCCACGGGTGCGGCGACCTACGGCGGCCACATCGTGGACGTCGAGGTCGACACCGACACCGGCAAGGTGACGGTGCTCCGCTACACGGTGGTTCAGGACGTCGGGCAGGTGCTCCACAAGGGCTACGCCGAAGGCCAGATGCAGGGCGGCGCCGTCCAGGGCATCGGCATGGCGCTGACCGAGGAGTACTTCTACGACAAGGACGGCGTCCTGCGGAACGCCAGCCTCCTCGACTACCGTGAGCCGACCGCCCTCGACACGCCGATGATCGACGTGGAGATGGTGGAGGTCCCGCACCCCGGTCACCCGCTGGGTGTCCGTGGCGTGGGCGAGTGCAACATCGTGCCGCCGCTGGGCGCGATCGCTAACGCGATTCGTGACGCCGTCGGCCTGCGCATGCACAGCCTGCCGGCTACCCCCCGTGTGCTCCTCGAGGAGCTCATGGAGGCGGGCATGGTGGATAACGCGGTCTAGTCCCTCGACCCACAGGAAGCAAACAGAACGGCGGGGCCATTGGCCCCGCCGTTCTGTTTGTCATCGTCTTCACTTCGCGCGGATAGCCTCAGATGAGGCGGATGACAAAAGCGTTACATTCTAGGGTTGGCGTAGTAGCATTTACCTCGCTGCGCGCCTCGTAGCGGACTCCTACTCGAGCGCCCGCGGGATCCCACACCGCTTGCTCGCCGCCAACGCCCCACTGCAGCCGTGAGGTGGCCCCGTTGATCCTTCGCATGCTTCGGCGACCGGCATTCCTCGTCTCGATTGTTGTTGTCGTGGCCGCTGCCGGCGGCGGGGTTTATCTGTGGCAGAACCAGGGCGGCACAGCAACGCTCGCGGCGCGGCCCGCCGTGGCGGTGCCGGTGCAGGTGATCCCTGCGAAGGCTGGGCTGATCCGCTCGGTGCTGACGTACTCGGGCGCGATTCAGGCGAGTCAGCAGGTGTCGGTCTCGCCTCGAGCGACCGGTCAGCTCATCGCTGTGAAGGTCGAGGTCGGGCAGCAGGTGCGGCAGGGCGAGCAGCTCGCGCAGGTCGACCCGGGCACGCTCCCAGCGCAGGTCGCGCAGGGGCAGGCCTCGGTCGCGTCGGCGCAGGCGCGCCTCGAACTGGTGCTCGCGGGACCTCGGGCCACGGATGTGAGCAGCGCGCGGGCTGCGCTCGATGCGGCACAGGCGAAGCTCGACCAACTGATCAAGCCGTCGACGTCGGATGTGGCCGCGCAGGACTCGGCGGTCGCGACGGCGAAGGCTGCGGCTGACAACGCCCTGTCGACGATTGCGAACACGAAGGCCACGCTGCTCGCGAACATCTACATCGTCTGCAACCAGGGCATCGGCATCGCGACCGGCGTGCCGTGCAACAACATCACGCTCCCGTTGTCGAAGGATGTCACTGACGCGGTTGCCTCGAACCTCACGAGTGGTGTGGGCGCGATCGGTTCGTCACCCGGAGCGAACTCCACGGCGCTGCTCGTCGCGAACGCGAACTACGTGACCGCGCTGAACAACCAGATCTCGCTGCAGCAGGCACTGGTGTCAGCGCAGGCAAAGCGTGATGTGCTCGTGAGCCCGACGGTGTCGGACGTTGCGGCGCAGCGCTCGGCGGTGGAGACGGCTCGAAACACGCTCGATAGCAAGACGACGCCGTATACGACTGCGGATATCGAGGCGGCGCGCGCGACGCTCGCGCAGGCGTTCGCCTCGCTGGCTGCGAGCCAGGCCAGCCTCGACCAGACGATGATCGTGGCGCCGTTCGAGGGCGTGGTGGCACAGCGCCTGCTCGAAGCAGGCGCGACGGTGACGACGCAGACACCGGTCGTGACGCTGCTCGCGCGCGTGCTTGAGGTGCACCTGACGGTGGACGAGGCGCGCCTCGGACAGATGAAGCAGGACCTCGATGTTGAGCTGACGGTGCCGTCGTTTCCCGGCAAGACGTTCAAGGGCAAGGTCGCGACGATCTCGCCGCTGGGCGATGCACGCGCGCACACGTTCGATGTGAAGGTGTTCGTGGACGACCCGACGCAGCAGCTACGCGCGGGGATGTTCGCGCAGGCGGGCGTCGTGGTCTCGACGAAGCCGAACGCGGTGCTCGTGCCGAACGGAGCGATCTCGCAACAGACGCGCGGCAACATCGTCTTCGTGGTGGTCGACGGCAAGGCCGTGCAGAAGGTCGTGAAGCTCGGGATCGTCGACGAGGCGAACTCGGAGATCGTTGATGGCGTCGCTGCCGGTGACCAGGTGGTCACGGTAGGGCAGAACGTGCTGCGTGACGGACAGGCCGTGCAGGTGCGGCCGGCGGCTGGTGCACCGGGTGGCGGCGCGTCGGGGGCCGGCGGCGGTCAGCCCGGCTCGGGCGCTCCGGGCGGGACTCCGGGTGCCGGTGGCGCGGGAGCTCCTGGTGCACGGCCATCAGGCACAGCAGGTGGCAGTGGATCTGGCGGCAGTGGTGACCAACGACCGAGCGGGAGCGCGACACCCGCGCGGTAGGAGGGGCAGACCATGAGTCTCACTCGCCTGGCGATTCAGCGACCGCTTACCGTCCTCATGGTGATCCTTGGCATCGTCCTGATGGGCGGGGTGTCGTACACGCACCTTCGCATCGACCGACTACCGCCAATCACGATTCCCTTCCTCGGTGTGAACGTGACGTATCCGCAGGCGTCCGCGCAGGACGTCGAGCAGCTCGTCACGCAGCCGATCGAGAACGCGGTGTCGGGCATGGCCGGCGTCGACTCGATCTCGTCGACCTCGAGCGAGGGGCGCGCCTCGGTCACGATCCAGTTCTCGAACGGCACGAACATCGATGCGGCCGCACTCGATGTGGGGCGTCGTGTGGCGGCGATTCGTCGGGTGCTGCCCGCGGACGCGAGTGACCCCACGATCTTCAAGGCTGACCCGAACTCGACGCCGATCATGAACGTGGCGTTGAGTGGGGCGCCGCTCGATCAGCTGTACGACCTCGCGAACACGCAGCTCCAGCCGCAGTTGCAGTCGATCTCGGGTGTGGCGAGCGTCACGATCCAAGGCGGCTTGCAGCGTGAGATCCAGGTCACGCTCGACTACGCGAAGCTCGCCGCGTTCAACATCACGGTGGCGCAGCTCAACAACGCACTGACCGCAGCCAACGTCACAGCGCCAGTCGGTGCGCTCGACCTCGGGACGCGGTCGGTGAACCTGCGCTCGGTGGGGGCCTTCGAGCAGGTCGATTCGCTGAAACGCCTCGTGATCACGCAGACGACGACCGGTGGCCCGGTGATGCTGCAGGACGTCGCCACGATCTCCGACGGCTACAAGCAGGTCACGCAGTACCAGCGCATGAACGGCAAGGAAGCGGTCGGCCTCACGATTGTGAAGCAGTCCGACGCCAACGAGCTGAAGGTCGCCAACGACGTGCGCGCCGCGCTCGACCGGCTCAAGGGCATTTTGCCCGACGGTACGCAGCTCCAGATCACGAACGACAACTCGGTGTTCACGCGCGCATCGCTGGAGGCGATTCAGCACGACCTGATCATCGCGGTCATCCTCGTGGGTGCTGTGATGCTGCTCTTCCTCCACCAGTGGAAGAACACCGCGATCGTGCTGTTTGCCATTCCGACGGTGCTGATCAGCACGTTCCTCTTCATGTACATGCTGGGCTTCACGCTCAACATCATGACGTTGATGGCGCTGGCGCTGATGATCGGCATCCTGGTCGACGATTCGATCGTGGTGCTGGAGAACATCCACCGACACCTCGAGATGGGTGAGTCACCACGCGACGCCGCACTGAACGGTCGTAACGAGATCGGCATGGCGGCGGTCGCGATCACGCTGGCCGATGTGATCGTCTACGCCCCGATCGCGTTCGTATCGGGCACAGTCGGCCAGCTCTTCCAGCAGTACGGCCTGACCGTGGTGATCGCGACACTGCTGTCGTTGATCGTCTCCTTCACGCTGACGCCAATGGTGTCGTCGCGCTGGCTGCGGCACACCTCTCCCGAGGCGGGGCGCGGGCCGATGGCGCGCTTCGGGCGCTGGTGGGATGGCTGGTTTGCGCGCCTCGGAGCACTGGTGGGTTGGCTGATCCCGGTAACGGTGCGACTGCGCTGGCCGATCGCGATCGCGAGCATCGCCGTGTTCCTCGCGTGCGGCGCGTTGATTCGCTTCGGATTCATCGGCACCGAGTACGCGCCGACCGAAGACGACGGCAACATCCGCGTGAACATGAACATGCCGTCGGGCACCTCGCTGGCGACGCGCGATGATGGGGCTCGCCAGCTGGAAGCTGCACTCGGCACGGTCCCGGAGATCCGCAACGTCTTCACGAACGTCGGCGGCGGTGGTGCGAACATCTCGGTCGAGCTCGTGCCGAAGAATGAGCGCGAGCGTTCGGCGCAGGATGTCGCGCAGAGCATCCGCGACCTCGGACGCAACATTCCTGGAGCAACCGTCTCGGCGAATATCGCGAGCCCGCTTGGTGGTGGCGGGGGCGGTGTGGGTGGTCTCGAAGTGCAGGTGCAGGGCTCCGACCTCGACACGCTGACACAGCTCGCGAACGAAGTCACAGCGGTCGCGGCGACGGTGCCGGGGCTGACACCGCTGACCTCGAACGGCCTCGCCGCGACGCCGGAGTTTCACATCAAGCTCGACCCGGCGCGCATGGCACAGCTCGGGGTGACCTCGCAGACGGTGGCGACGGCGCTGCGCACGACGCTGGCCGGCTCGACGGTCACGCAGCTGCGCCGACCGGGACAGCCGCAGGTCGATATCACCGTGATCGGCAACCCGGTGAGCCGTGCCAACCTCACCGACCTGATGTCGCTGCCGGTCGCCAGCAGTGCCGGTGCCGGTGTGGGCGCTGCTGCCGCGGCAGGTGCAACGCCGGTGTTGCTCGGCCAGATCGCGACGGTCGTGCCAGGCACCGGCCCGGTGCAGATCACGCGCGTGAACCGTAACCGCTCGCTGTCGCTGCGAGGGTCGGCGACGGCGGGACGCCCGCTCGGCGCGGTGGCGAGTGATCTCCGAGCTGCGCTCGCGAACGTCGATGCGCCTCCGGGCTACTCGGTGGTGATCGGTGGGCAGGCGCAGCAGCTAAACACGGCGCTGGCGTCGCTGGGGCAGGCGCTGGTGATGGCGGTGGTACTCGAGTACATGCTGCTCGTGGCGCTGTACCAGTCGTGGTTCTATCCGCTGGTGCGCATGATGGCCGTACCGCTCGGCCTCATTGGATCGCTGCTGGGCCTGATGCTCACCCACAACACGCTGAACATCTTCTCGATCATCGGCCTGGTGATGGCCGAGGGATTGGTCGCAAAGAGCAGCATCCTGCTGATCGACTACACCAACACGCTGCGTGAGCAAGGGATGGGACGCGTCGAGGCGCTCGCGGAAGCGGCTCGCACTCGTTTGCGCCCTATCCTGATGACCTCCGCGACGATGGTGTTCGGCATGTTCCCGCTGGCGCTGAAGCTCGAGGCTGGCGCGGAGTCGCGCGCCCCGATCGCGATCGTGGTGATCGGCGCGCTGATCTCCTCGACGATCCTCACTGTGCTGGTCGTGCCGGCGCTCTACACGCTGTTCGACGACCTGTCGGTGTGGTGCAACGGGCTGTTCTCACGCGACGGGCACGTCTCGACGGGTGCGGATGGTGGTCAGGCGATTGAGGCTGCGGCTGAGCCCGCGCCGCTGGTGGGTGTGTTCGGCGATGGTGACACGCCGGGCGTGGCGCCTCGACCGACGGCGCCTGAAGGTGCGGTCGGTTCGTAGTACTGTCTCGAGACCAATGATGGACACAGCACTGAATAGGGCTCCTTTGGAGCCGTGGGGGAGCAGATGACGACGAACCAGGATCTCGCCGGCAAGGTGGCGATTGTTACCGGCGCGAGCCGTGGCATTGGGGCCGATATTGCGGCGGTGTTCGCGGAGGCTGGCATCAAGGTCGTGGCCGCTGCGCGCACGATGAATGAAGGCGACTTCCGCGTGCCCGGCTCGCTGTCGACGACGGTCGAGGCGATTAACGCCGCCGGCGGCACCGCGGTCGCCGTGCAGTGTGACCTCTCGAAAGAGGAGGAGATGGACCAGCTCTGGGAGGCGGCTCTCAAGGAGTTTGGTCACGTCGACATCCTGATCAACAACGCTGGCATCCTGGTGCCCGGCACCATCGAGAAGATGTCGTGGCGGCACTTCCAGCTGAACCTGACGGTCAATGTCGCTGCGCCGGCGTACCTGTCACGCCTCGCGATTCCGCACATGCGCGAGCTGGGTCAGGGGACGATCGTGAACATCTCGTCGGGTGCGAGTCGTGGGCCGGGCGCTGGGCCCTACACGAACGTGAGCCGTGGCGGCTCGCCGTACGGCCTCGGCAAGGCGGCGCTCGAGCGCATGTCGCAGGGCATGGCTGCCGAGCTGTGGGACGACAACATCTCGGTGAACACGCTGTCGCCCTCGACGCAGATCT
>JBAXNX010000014.1:0-13363 GCA_037133575.1 Chloroflexota bacterium | reverse complement strand
CGGGTGTCTGCATGGACGGGAGTCTACGCGGCGGGGACGCCCGGCGCGGGGTGCGAATCGCACAGCTCACGCACAGCGACCGAGACTTCCTTGATGACCTGTGCATCCTCGGGCGCCTCGAGCACACGCACGATCAGCTCGCCAACGTGCCGCATCTCGACGGGACCGAGGCCGCGCGAGGTCAGTGCCGGCGTGCCGATGCGGATGCCGGACGCGACGTTGGGCGGCAGCGTGTCGTACGGGATGGCGTTCTTGTTCACGATGATCCCGCAGCGCGAGAGCGCGTCCTCGGCCGACTTGCCGTTGAGGCCCTTGGTCGTGACGTCCACCAACAGCAGGTGGTTGTCGGTGCCGCCGCTGATCACGCGCAGGCCGGCATCGACGAGCACCTCAGCGAGTACCTGCGCGTTGTCGACGATCTGGCGCGCGTAGCTCTTGAACTCATCGGTCGATGCTTCGAGGAATGCGACGGCCTTGCCAGCCACCACATGCATCAGCGGGCCGCCCTGCGAGGCCGGGAAGACGCCACGGTCGATCTGTCGTGCCAGTGACGCGTCGCAGAGGATCATGCCGCCGCGCGGGCCGCGCAGCGTCTTGTGCGTGCTCGACGTGACGATCTGCGCGAGGCCTGCGGGACTCGGGTGCACGCCCCCGGCGACGAGGCCAGCGATGTGCGCCATGTCGGCCATCAGCAACGCGCCAACCTCGTCAGCGATCGCACGAGCGCGCGCGAAGTCGATGATGCGCGGGTACGCCGTCGCGCCGACCACGATGATCTTCGGACGCGCTTCACGCGCGACCTCGGCCATCTGCTCGTAGTCCATCGTCTCGGTCTCACGCTCCACGCCGTACGAGACGAAGTTGTAGAGCTTGCCCGAGAAGTTGACGTTCGAGCCGTGCGTGAGGTGTCCGCCCTGGTCGAGCTTCAAGCCCATGACCGTGTCACCGGGCTTGATCACGCCCATGTACACGCCCATGTTCGCCTGCGCGCCGGAGTGCGGCTGCACGTTGGCGTGCTCCATGCCGAACAACGAGGTCGCGCGCTGGATCGCGATCCCCTCGATCTCATCGATCACCTCGCAACCGCCGTAGTAGCGGTTGCCGATGTAGCCCTCGGCGTACTTGTTGGTGAGCACGCTGCCCACCGCCTCAAGCACCGCTGACGAGGTGAAGTTCTCCGATGCGATCATCTCGAGCGTGTTCCGCTCGCGCGCTTCCTCGCGACCGATCGCCGCAGCGATCGCCGGGTCAGCGGCGTTGAGCGCGCTCATGTGAGTGGTGGTCGTGGTCATCGGGCCCGCCTTCCGCGCCGCAGGGGCCTGGACGCCCGGCAGCGAGACTTTCGAGGTGGAGAGACAAATACGGTAACGCAGCGTGCAGTCATGCGCTGGGGCGGATTCTGAGGGTTACCGGGATTCCGACGGCTGGCGCGGTCTGCGTCAGTCCTCCCGCGCTACCGCGAGCGCAAACACAGCACCGGCGCCGGCCGCATGGAGCGCACGAGCACACGCCTCGAACGTCGCGCCGGTCGTCGTCACGTCATCAACGAGCAGCACACGAGCGCCCGCGGGAAGCGGTGCACACTCGAACGCGTTCGTGAGGTTTTGCGCGCGCGTTACCGCGCTGAGCGTCGCCTGCGGCGCGGTGGCACGAGCCCGCGAGAGGACGGACGACTCGCACGACACTCCGAGCCTGCTCGCCACCACTCCGCCGATCAGCGCCGCCTGGTTGTAGCCACGCTCCCGCTCACGCGACCGATGCAGTGGCACCGGCACGACCATCGTGACCTGCCACGCCCCCGGCACGACCGAGGAGGCACGCTCACCGAGCAGCGTCAGCACCTGGGTGACGCCTCGGAACTTTGCTTCGAGCAGTGCCCGGCGGACGGCTCCCTCGAACCGGTACGGCGTGCGGAGTGCCTCGAACGCCGGCGGCTCGGCCGCGCATCGCCTGCACGGCGAGGCCACCCCGGGCCGCCAGCACCGGTCACAGCGCGCCTCGTCGGAGGCGGCGGGCTCGGCCTCGAGGCACGCAGGGTGCAGCGCCGAGCCAAAGCGCTCGCAGGCCACGCAGCGCTGCGGGAGCAGCGCGTCGAGGAGCTCGGTGGCCGCGAGCCGCAGGTCCATGAGCGGAGCATAGGCGGCGGGCGGGCCGCTCGGAGCAGCCGAGCTCGATGCCTATACTGGAAGCACGAACCGGAGGCCACTCGTGCACGTCACCGTGAAGCTCTTTGCCTCGCTCCGCGAGCTCGCCGGCTCGAGCGACCTCGACGAGGAGTTCGAGGGCGACAGCGTCACGGTCGCCGAGTTCCGCGAGCGCTTCGCCGAGCGCGTCCCCGCCCTGAAGCCGCAACTCGAATCCGTCGCGATTGCCGTGAACGAGGAGTACACCCGCCGCGGTGACGCACCGATCCGTGATGGCGATGTCGTTGCCCTGATCCCGCCGATCGCGGGCGGCGCGGACCAGCCCGCCGCAGGCGAAAACGCAGCCGCTACGCATTTCCTCTGCACCGACCAGGTGCTCGACCGCGACGCCCTGCGCGAGCTTGTGCGTACCGACGCCGCCGGTGCCGTCGTGCTCTTCGAGGGCATCGTCCGCAACCACCACGAGGGACACGAGGTGCTGCGCCTCGAGTACGAGGCGTACGGACCGATGGCCGAGAAGCAGCTCGCTGCCGTCGCCGCCGAGGTGCTCCGCGACTACGCCAACCGCGAGGTCTACGACATCGCGGCGCACCACCGCACCGGACCGATGGGCATCGGCGATGTCTCACTGCTCGTCGCCGTCGCTGCCGCGCATCGCAAGGACGCCTTCGACGCCGCGCTGCGTGCGGTCGACCGCATCAAGGAGACCGTACCCGTCTGGAAGAAGGAGTACGGCCCGAACGGCGCGACCTGGCAGGAGGGCATCGCGCCCGTCCCCACCTCGCAGCCCGACTAGCCGCGTGAAGTCAGAGCGCTTTCGCACACTTGGCACTGTCAGCCTCGCGCTGCCGGCGGTCGCGCTGCTTGTGGTCATGGCGATCGAGCTCATCGACGGCAACCTCGGTGCTGTCCGACACCTCCCTGAGATCGCCGTGCTCGCTGCCGTCGGTTGGGCCGCCTGGCGCTGGCCATTTACGGTCGGTCAGCTGCTGATGATCGGTGGGGCGCTGCTCGCCGTGGCCTGGGTGCTGTTCCTGCATCCCAATGGCGTCACGCTGCTGTCAGTCGCGATCGTCGAGCTTGTGCTCTTCATGCCCGTCGTGATCGCCGGCGCGCTCTTCACACTGTCCGGCGCACTGCTGCGGCGCGACGCCGCCACGAACGGGTAGGTCAGCGATGGTCTCCGGCGACGCGCATGTACAGCTGCTCTACGCATACGACGAAGCACGCAAGCAGCACCGCCAGCTACTCGAGCGCTTCTTCCCAGCCTCAAGCTATTCGCACGGCGCGCGCTACGAGATCCCCGCGCAGCGCCCGAGCGCTGCAGACCTCGAGGAGATCGTGCGGCTCGCCGCAGCCGAGCAGGTCGCGCACCGCCAGTGGGTCGAGTCGTTCGGCTACCGCTATAACGAGCAGTAACGCCGAGGACTACCCCATGCGGTAGTCGGGCGCGTCGATCTCATAGAGCACCGAGTTCCGCAGGTCGCCGATGCGCGACGAGATGCGCGTGTCCAGCTTGCTCATCTCGGTGTTCGTCGTGATCACCGTCGGCATCCCGCCCTCATAGCGGAAGTTCAGGATCTGGTAGAGCTTCTCCTGCGCCCACGGCGTCGTCTGATGCGCACCGAAGTCATCGAGCACCAGGATCGGCGCCTCGCGCAAGCGCGCGAACAGGTCGTCGTAGCGCGTCGGTGAATCCGGAGCGAACGAGGCGCGCAATTCGTCGAGCAGGTCCGGCACGTTCGCGAAGCACACACCATCGCCAGCATCGAGCCGGGAGTTCGCAATCGCCCCCGCGAGGTGCGTCTTGCCGCGCCCGCTGCCACCGAAGAACACGAGCCAGCCCTTTGGCTCCTCCGCCCACTTCCGCGCCTCGCGGTACGCACCCTCGAGCGATGCGTCATGCCCGCGCACGGACTTCCCCCCGGGGCGGAACACATCGAACGTGAAGGCCGCGAGTCGCTCGCGCGTCATCCCGCCGATGTGTACGTATCGAGGTCGCTCGCGCTCCGCGAGCACGAACACCTGCGACAGCGCCGGGTCAGTCAGTCTTGCGCCCAGGCGGTCGTCGATCTCCTCGGGCGATCGGTCGCACGTGAACACCGTCGGCAACGCGGCGTTGAAACGGTGCGACACCACCTGATAGAACTTCTCGCGCGCCCATGCGGTGTTCGAGTACGCGTCGAGGTCATCGAGGATGACAAGCGGCGCGCTGCGAATCTGATCGAGCAGTCGCTCGTAAGGCACCTCGGCGTCATCGGCATACGACGCACGCAGCTGGTCGAGTAGGTCCGCGACGGTGAGGAACAGTGCAGGCACGCCACGGTCGATCGCCGCGTTCGCGATCGCCGCCGCGACGTGCGTCTTGCCGGTTCCCGGCACACCCGTCAGCACGAACCAACCTCGAGGCTCCGCTGCAAACTTCCGAGCCGCCTCGACGACGTGCGCGTAGCGCTCCTGCGCCGCGGTGTTGGTGGAGCGGCCGCGCGGCAGCAGCGTATCGAACGTGAACCGCTGCATCGCGCCCAGCTGCGAGTAGCGCAACAGCCGCTCCATGCGCGTGCGGTCGTCCTCGGCGCGCACGCACTCGCAGGGCACGGGGCGCCCGAATTGCTCGCTCGCCGGATCCGCCGTGACGCGCACAAACCGCGCCCCCTGGCACAGCGGGCACACCGGCTCCGACTCACGCACCGCGTTACGAGCGGAGGATGAACCGGTCATAGGGGCCGTGGTCGCGTTCAGCTGGGCGCGCAGTACCGCCTCCAGTCGCTCCATCGTCTTTCCCTTCCGTCTCCCACCGCTCCAACACCGCCTCGGCATACCGCCACGAGCGCGCATTGCGCACCGCCGCAAGCCGCAGCGCGTCGATGATCCATTCCTCAGGCCAGCGCTCGGACGCGCGAGCCAGGGCGTCGGCCACCGAGGGCGACAGCACACCAATCTCCTGCTCGTACACCTGCGCCGGTCGCGCGGGGCGTTCGAGGTTTGCCGTGCGCGCCGGCACTGCGCCACCGGGTACCGCTAGTGCACCGGACTCAATGCGCGGCAGTGAACGCCGTCCCGCCTCGTTGTTCACGAGGACGAGCGTGTCCCCGTCGTCGAGCACACACCCAAGCAATGTCCCACGCGCGACCGCTGCTTCGAGACCAGCCTTGAACGCACTACGCGCACCACGCGCGTCGCGCTCGAGCGTGCGCAGCAGCGGCCCCTCGTTCGCCAGCGCCGAGGCACGCACGGCGCGCAATGCACCACGCACGCGACCGATGGCGTAGCAGGCGTACAGCGTGACGCGCAGTTCCGCGTCGTCCTCGATCACTGGCAGCAACTCAGTCAGCAGTTGCGCGGGCAACGTGACCGCGGCACCACCGGCAACGAACCCCTCGAAGGATGGCGTGGTCATGGCGCTAGAAGTACTCAGGCTCGCGCAGCACGAGGTCCTGGAACGAGGCAGTGCTGTTGCGGAAGCGCACCGTGATCGCGCCCGTCGGGCCATTGCGGTGCTTGGCAATGATGATCTGCGCGAGACCGGCGGGATGCTGGCCGCCCGGCAGATCCGGATGATCCTGCTGCCATTCGTCGGGCGACGCGTACATGTCCTCGCGGTAGATGAACATCACGATGTCGGCGTCCTGCTCGATCGAACCGGACTCGCGCAGGTCAGACAGCATCGGGATGTGCGGGTTGCGTGTCTCGACTGCACGCGACAGCTGAGCTGCAGCAATCACCGGCACGTCGAACTCGCGCGCGAGTTCCTTCAGCGCACGAGAGATCGCAGCGACCTCGTTGGCTCGCGTGTCCGCGCGCGCACCGCCGTGCAAGAGCTGCAGGTAGTCCACGATCACGAGGTCGAGACCAGCCTCCGCGCGCAAGCGCCGACACTTCGCTCGGATCTCCGCCACGGACAACGTCGCGGAGTCGTCGATGTAGATGTTCGCTTCAGCAAGCGTGCCGATCGCATTCATGATCCGAGCTTCCTCGGAGTCCGAGTGCGTCCCGAGCACGAGTCGAGCCCCCTCGACGTCCGCTTCCGCAGACAAGAGGCGTCGCGCGAGCGAATCGGCAGACATTTCCAGTGCAAAGAAGGCGACGGTGCCGTGATGGCCAATCGAGGCGTTCCGCGCGAAGTTGAGCAGCAAGGACGACTTGCCGACACCAGTACGTGCAGCGAGCACGCACAGCGCGCCTCGAGGAAAGCCGCCGTTCAGCTGCTGGTCGAGGTCCATGAACCCCGAGCGCACGAACGAGAGCCCCGCTTCGGGATCCTCGCCGGGCTCCTCCATGAATTGATCGAGCAGGTCACGCAGCTTCTTGAAGTCGCCCGCAGCCTCGGCGGAACGAATGCCAAGCAGCAGCTCTTCCGCGGCCGAGAGCACGCGCGACGCGTCCGGCCCGCCTTGATACGCGAGCGCCGTCATCTGCCCGGCCGCCTGGATCAGGCGGCGGTACATCGAGTCGCGCGCGACGATGCGTGCGTGTGCCTCGACACCCTGTGCCGTGAAGTGGCGACCCGCGATCTCGACGAGCGCCGGCTCACCACCGAGCGCGTCGAGGTGGCCCGCACGGTCGAGCTCATGCGCGAGGGTGGGAATGGTGATCGGCTCGTTGCGCTCGGTCAGCGCAGCGCACGCCTCGTAACACCACTGATGCTGCTCGCGGAAGAAATCTTCGGGATCGAGGATCGCTATGACATGCGCGAACGCATCCTCATCGAGGAGCAGCGCCGCGATCACAGCCTCTTCGGCGGAGATGTCGTGGGGCGGAAGGCCGGTTACCGGTCGCGGCTCCGGACGAAGCGGAGCCGGCCGGCCGGTCATCACCATAGAAGCGAACTACGAGGTGGCCCGTCTGCCGTCGTGACTGTCTGTGCAGACATGCGCGGCCACCTCGCCATACACGAGGTGCGCGGGAGGAGTTACTCCTCGGACGCGTCCTCGTCAGAAGCAGATTGGCCCGACTCCGACTCGCTATCGGTGTCCGCGTCGGCGGTAGAGGCGACAACCTGGATGGGGTCTTCCGCAACCACTGGCGGTGCCAGCAGTTCCGCAACGGCCGCCTCTACGCCTTGCGGCGCATCGACGTCCACGACCACCACCTGCGCTTCACCTGTCACGGAACGCGACAGACGAAGGGGCACGGTGTACACCCCGACCGAACGGATCACCTCGGGCAGCAGTACGCGACGCCTGTCCAGTTCTTCGCCAAGAATCTCCCCAGCCTTCTCGGCGACGTCAGCATTTGTGACAGAACCGTACAGACGTCCCTGCTCTCCGACGCGAACGACGAATACGAGCGGATTGCCCATGAGCTTGCCGACAAGCTCCTGAGCGCGCTCGTCCAGCGACCGCTGCCTGATCTCTTCTTCCGCAACGAGCGTTTCCGCTCGCTTCAGAATCGAGGGCGTTGCCGGCGCGGCAAAGCCACGCGGCAAGAGGAAGTTTCGAGCGTATCCATTGGCTACGGTTTTCACCTCGCCGCGGGAACCCGAACCTTCAACGGTCTCCAGAAACAACACCTTCACGACGGATAACCCTCTCGGCGTGTCGGAGCCGGGACGCCCCCTACTATGGGAGGCGACACCCGTTCCAACTGTTACTTACCAACGTGCTTGTCCCAAAAGGCCGAGAGTTAGTGATCTGGCTGGGACTGCGGCGTGGATTTCCTGTGCCAACTCCACCCAACAGGCGAAGAAGGAGCCACAGGGTACCCGTCTGGCTCGTCGGCGTGCAATCGGTTGGAACGAGGAGGCCACCTCCCACCTCAGGGATGCGAGCCAAGAGGATAGAACTTGCGTTCTCATATTGTCAAACATTAGTTCTGAAATAACGAGTCAGACGAGCCCAGCGGCCTCGAAGATTTCGCTGTAGAAGTCGCGCATCCCCTCCGGCATCAGCGCGAGCGCCTCCACCGGCAGAACAACGAGGCGATTCGCCTCCTCGAGCCCGACCTCCCACGCCTCCAGCGCGACATCTGCCAGCCAGAGCGAGCGCACCAGCACTAACCCCTGGTGCGGGCCTGCGAGGCAAGCACTGCGCGCGTAGCCGAGCAGCGTCGCCTGCGACGCCCGCGCCCGAGCCTCGTCCCACAGCTCGCGGTCGAGCGTCTGCCGCAGCGACTCATCACCTCGAGGCCGCCCGCCGGGCAGATCCCAGCTCGCGCCACCGTTCTCCGAGATCACCACCAGGTCCCCCGAGGCGACGCGGCACAGCGCCGACGCCCCATGGTTGATCCCTACGGGCACCTCGAGGCTCGCGGGTGTCCAGGAGAGCACCCAGTCCGCGCCAGCCTCGGTGTCGTCTTCGGTGCGGTTCTCGTCCATCAGGCGAGCGTAGGCGAAGCCGGCCATGTGATCTGTCGTGACCAGCGTGTGCGGCGTTCGGTGACCGGCTGCCCTCAACGAAGTCAGTGCTGGTGCGAACTCCGAGTCCAGAGGAATGGCGCGGCAACCAAGCTCAGCAGCACGATCGGCCAGAGCTTCCCGTCCCAGATCGCATAGTTCTCGACAAGCTCTCGCCAGCTCTTGCCGTCCACGTAGTGTCCGAATAGGAACTCGAATGCGAGCGTCAGGACGAGCCAGATCGAGGCCAGGCGAAGCGGGTTGGCGCGCTGCCAACCGGGGAATGCACGAAAGAGGACCCCGGTTGTCCCGAGGATGATGCCGATGCCCAGCAACGCGCTGAGCAACTCTGCCGCTCCTCTTCGAACGGCGGTGACGAGTACCAGCTCACGAAAGATACCGTTCGCGCTCATTAGGAACGCGAGTAACGCCCAGACACCCAGTACCGCTCGCGTCCGCATGGAGGCATCGTACGGACGGCGCGAAGCGGCTACCCCGCGAGAATCCGCCCGAGTCCACCCTCGTACGCATCGGCCAGCTCGGCCACTGACGCGTCGAGTGGCCCGAGGCGGAGCCGATCGCCCTCGGCGACACCCAGCACGACCGCGGGCACGTTCGCCGCAGCAGCCAACGCGAGCAGCGCTGACGCATCCTCAGTCGCCACGATGAAGCGCGACTGCGCCTCGCCGAACAGCGCGGCGTCGAGGCGGCCCGTAACGTCGGCTGAGCCGACAAGACCGACGCGGCCCGCGATGCAGCACTCCGCCAGCGCGACCGCGAGCCCGCCGTCGGCGCAGTCGTGCGCCGCAGTCAGCAACTGCTTCGAGTGCGCATCGAGCACCAACCGCTGCACCTGTGCCTCGAAGTCGAGGTCGATACGCGGCGCACCCGCCACCGTGTTGTGGACGATCGAGACGTACTCGGCACCCGCGAGCGTGCTCGCGTCCTGCGCCACCTCGGCGCCGATCAGCACCAGCGTGTCGCCCTCGGACGGCGCGCAGGTCAGTGCACGCGCAACTTCATCGATCACGCCCAGCATGCCAATCGCCGGCGTCGGCAGCACCGCACCATTCGGCGTCTCGTTGTAGAGCGAGGCGTTCCCCGACACCACCGGCGTGCCGAGCACACGACAGGCCTCCGACAGGCCGATGATCGCCTCGGTCAGCTCGTAGCCGACCTCGGGCCGCTCGGGGTTGCCAAAGTTCAGGCAGTCCGTGACCGCCGTCGGCACCGCGCCGACCGCGACCACGTTGCGTGCGGCCTCAGCGACCGCGATCTGCGCGCCCACCCGCGGGTCGAGGCCGACCAGGCGCCCGTTGCAGTCCGTCGCCACCGCCAGCCCACGCGGCGTGCCCTTGAGCCAGATCACCGCGGCGTCGCCACCCGGCGGCACGATCGTGTTGTTCTGCACCTGGTGGTCGTACTGCCGGAAGATCCAGCGCCGACTCACGAGGTTCTCCGAGCCCATCAGCTGCAGCAGTGTCGCCGACGCGTGCGATGCTCCGAGGTCGGGCAGCGACGTGAAGTCGAACGCCTGCAGCGCGTCGAGCCGTGCCGGTCGCACCGTCTCGAGCTCGTACTGCGGTGCGTCGCTCAGGATGTCGATCGAGATGCGCGCGACGACCTCATCGCCGTCGCGGATCGTCGCCATGCCATCGCCAGTGACCACGCCGATCACGTCGGCGTGCAGCTCCCAGCGCCGGAACAGCGCCAGCACATCCTCGAGGTGCTCCGCCTTCGGAATCACGAGCATCCGCTCCTGCGACTCCGACAGCATCACCTCGTACGGCGTCATGCCCTGCTCGCGGCGCGGCACGCGCGCGGTGTCGAGGTCGATGCCGGTGCCAGCGCGGTGCGCGGACTCGATCGCGCTCGAGGTCAGCCCTGCCGCGCCGAGGTCCTGCAAACCCTCGATCCAGTCGCCGTGCTGCTCGGCCAGCTCGACGCAGGCCTCCATCAGCAGCTTCTCGAGGAACGGGTTGCCCACCTGCACGGCCGGGCGCCGCTCGGCAGCATCCGCCGACAGATCCACCGAGGCGAACGTCGCGCCGTGGATGCCGTCACGCCCAGTGTCCGCACCAACCAGCACCAGCGGGTTGCCTACGCCTCGCGCGGCGGCCGACAGCAGGTGCTCGACACGACCAACGCCGACAGCCATCGCGTTCACCAACGGATTGCCGCTGTACTCGGGGGCAAACTGGACCTCGCCACCCACGGTCGGGACGCCGATGCAGTTGCCATAGCCACCGATGCCCGCGACCACGCCCGCGAAGAGGTGACGATTGTGCGCGTCACTGAGCGGGCCAAACCGCAGCGAGTCGAGCAGTGCGACGGGGCGCATGCCCATCGCGAAGATGTCGCGCAGGATCCCACCCACTCCGGTCGCCGCGCCTTCATACGGCTCGATCGCCGAGGGATGGTTGTGCGACTCCATCTTGAAGACGGCGCACCAGCCATCGCCGAGGTCGATCGCGCCGGCGTTCTCCGCGCCCGCCTCCGTCAGCACGCGGGGGCCGGTCGTCGGGAAGTGGCGGAACAGCGGCCGCGAATGCTTGTACCCGCAGTGCTCCGACCAGAGCGCCGAGGTGATCCCGAGCTCGACCTCGGTCGGCTCGCGCTCGAGCATCGTCACCAGGCGGTCGTACTCGGCTCGCGACAGCGCGATCTCGGCAAGGGTCTTGTCGTCGACCGGCATCGGCGGCACTCCAGAGGCATCAGGGGGAGGACATGCCTAGGGTACCAGCGCGGATCGCCGGGCGGGAACGGCCCAACACCCGTGTCGAAGCATGACGAAGGGGGCCCTTGCGGGCCCCCTTCGCTCGGCGGGACTGGTCGGGGAGGCGCTCCCGACTGGCCTCGGGCTAGTGCTTCTTGAAGGTGTTCACAACAGTGGTGGTGACCTTCGCGCTCCAGCTGCTGTTCGACTTGTTCTTGTCGTTGTCCTTCTTGTCGTCGCGGTGGTCATCCTTGTTCTGGAAGGAGACGTTGCCCGAGTCGTCGCGGTTAGCGTTGGTGTTCACCTGCACCACAACCGTGGGAGCAGGAATCACAATCACCGTCGGCTTCGCGTCCGCCTTGAACTTCGCCTGGGGGACATTGTCGCAGTCCACCACGAAGTGCGACTTGCCCTTGTTCTTGTCGTCGTCCTTGAACGAGACCTGCGCATTGCCGGTCACGCCGAGGATGACACCACCGATGTTGGTCTTGGCCCACGCCGGCAGGTCACCAGCCACGTACACGGCGCAGAGCGACGCGATCGAGCTCGAGATGCCGGACTGCTGGCAGGCCAGCGTGACCTTGTCGTTGAAGGTGACCGGCTGCTCATCCGTGTACTTCACGATGATGCGGCCAACCACCACCGCGGCCCACGGCGGCAACTGCCCACCCGTGTAGACCTCGCACAGACGTGCGATCGAGGCGGTCAGGCTGCCACGAGCACACGCAGCCAAGACGTCAGCGTCGAGGTTGCCGACCGGGATGGTCGTGGTGTTCACGAGCAGCGAAAGGGACACGCTCGCCGTGTGGCTCGCGCTATCCGCCACGCTCACCGTGAACGTCGAGGTGCCAGCCGCGGTCGGCGTGCCACTCAGCACACCAGCGGTGCCCAGCGTCAGACCAGCCGGGAGGCCGCCACCAACGACCGACCAGGTGTACGGCGCCACGCCACCGCTTGCGGCCAGCGTCTGCGCATACGCGCTACCAACCGTGCCGGCCGGCAGCGAAGCAGAGGTGATCACGAGGCTCGAGACGCTCGTAATGTTGATCGAGAGCGCACCAGCAGCAAGCTGCCCGTTCGCGTCAGTGACCTGCACCGCGAACGAGGACGTGCCAGCGGTCGTCGGCGTACCGGCGATCACACCAGTGGTGCCAGTGAGGGTCAGACCAGCCGGCAGCGTGCCGGTCGTGATCGACCACGTGTACGGGGTCACGCCACCCGAGCCCACGAGGGTCTGCGAGTAGGCAACGCCCACCATGCCAGCAGCCAGCGTCGTGGTCGTCGTCTGGACCGCCTGGCCCACGACAATCGACAGCGCCTGGTCAGCCGTCTTGCTGTAGCTGTCGGTCACACGGACCGAGAACGTGCCAGCACCGACCGCAGTCGCCGTGCCGCTGATCACGCCAGTCGTCGCGTTCAACGCGAGGCCAGCCGGCAATGCGCCGCTGATGATCGACCAGTTGTACGGCGCAACGCCGTTGATTGCTGCGAGCGTCTGCGAGTACGCAACACCAACCTGCGAGGCAGGCAGCGTCGTCGTCGAGACACTCACCGCAGCGTTCACGACAAGCGACAGCGCCGCAGTGGCGGTGTTGCTCGAACTATCGGTCGCACGCACGGTGATTGCCGACGTGCCAGTGGCAGTCGGCGTGCCGCTCAGTGCGCCGGTCGTCGCGTTCAGCGCGACGCCCACCGGCAGCGTGCCAGTCACGAGCGACCACGTGTACGGGGCTGTGCCACCCGTCGCGACGAACGTCTGCGAGTACGCAGCGTTCACCTCGGCGGCCGGCAGCGTCGTCGTCGTCACGGTCAACGCCGTCGGATCGGCGTGCGCCAACATTGGCACACCGATCGCTACCGCGAGTACTGCCGCGAACGACAACACAGCAGCCCGCGCATGAAGCGCTAACTGCCGCAACAGGATGGATGGATCACGCATACGAACCTCCTTGCGCACCCCACCCGTCGTCGCATCCGTGTCATGGGACGATCAACAGGCTGAGGCGACCGGCCACTGGCTCAGTCACCGCCTAGAACGAGGCGCGCCGGAATGCGTGATGCGTGTTTGCACGCGGTAACGAAATTGTGAGGCAGCAATTTCGAGAATGAACGAGGCGCAGCGAACGCAAACACGATCCGCCTCGTTGTACTGCTGACGGGGGTTGCATC
>JBAXNX010000013.1:0-14094 GCA_037133575.1 Chloroflexota bacterium | reverse complement strand
GTCTGAAGGTCACGCACGGTCACGCCAACCGCGCGCCCATCCACCGTCACGAGGTCGAGCATCTCCGTGCGCGGGTACAGCGTCACGGCGCCCGCGGCGACCTGGCGCATCAGTGCCTGGTACGCGCCGAGCAGCAACTGCTGCCCCGTCTGACCTCGAGCGTAGAACGTGCGGGAGACCTGCACGCCGCCGAACGAGCGGTTCTCGAGCTGCCCGCCGTACTCGCGCGCGAACGGCACGCCCTGCGCGACGCACTGGTCAATGATGTTCACGCTCAGCTGTGCGAGGCGGTACACATTCGCCTCGCGCGAGCGGAAGTCGCCGCCCTTCACCGTGTCATAGAAGAGGCGGAAGACGCTGTCGCCGTCGTTCTGGTAGTTCTTCGCGGCGTTGATGCCGCCCTGCGCAGCGATCGAGTGCGCTCGCCGCGGCGAGTCGTGATACGAGAACACCGTCACGCCATAACCGAGCTCAGCCAGCGAGGCTGCCGCCGACGCACCGGCGAGGCCGGTGCCGACGACGATCACGTTGAAACGCCGCTTATTAGCCGGGTTCACCAGCCGCATGTTGAAGCGGTGGCCGTCCCACAGCTCCTCGATCGCGCCTTCGGGGACCGCAGACTTGAGTTCCATGCGCCTACCCCACAATCCCGAGCTGTACCGCAATCGGGAACGAGAGGTTCGGCCCGATGATGGCGATCGTGAGCAGGATCGCGAACACGCGGCGCAGTCCGTTGTACTGCGGCGAGTTCACGCCCATCGACTGGAACATGCTCCACGCGCCGTGGAAGAGGTGCACGCCCAGCGCGAGGTTCGCGATGACATAGAACGCCGCCACCGCCGGCCGCGAGAACGAGACCACAACGTTGTGGTAGACCTCGCCACTCTGGAACGAGGGGTTCTGACCGCCGAAGGTGAGGTCAGACAGGTGATAGAAGAGGAAGAGCAGCACGATCGGGCCGGTCCAGCGCATCGTCCTCGATGCCCAGTTGGCCGCGATGTAGTCGCGCTTGGAGCGGTACGCCTCCGGGTGCGTGCGACGGTTCATGCGCCACAGCGAGAACGCCGCGTGCACATGCAGCACCACCGCGACGAGCAATCCGATACGCAGAATCCACAGCACCGCCTCGCGAGGTGCGAACGGGTCGCCGAACTCGCGCAAACCCTCGGCGTAGTGGTTCAGCGCCGTAGCGCCGAGGTACATCTTCAGGTTGCCGAGCATGTGCGCGACCAAGAAGCCAATGCCCATCAGGCCGGTGATCGCCATCACCCACTTCTTGCCGACCGCGGTCTGATAGATGTTCAGGGGCCACGGCATCGGGCGCGGTCGTGGATTGACCGGATGCACCGCTGCCTCGGTGGATGACTGCGTCGTCGCCATTCGGCCCTCCTCCGCCCCCGGCGGTCTGCCGGCTACGCTACTGCGTCGCCGCCTACCGGGCGAGGCCTGTTACGCATCGTCCCGACCGCGCTGCTGCCGGTTCGCATAGAGCGTCAGCGCGGTCATCGTCTTCGAGTCCTGTATCTCGCCGGAGACCATCGCGGCGCGCAGCTCGTCCACCGTCAGGCGGCGAGGCGGCGCGATGAACTCGTCGTGATCCTGGGGCAGCGGGTCGTGCCGCAGCCCGGTCGCGAGGTAGAAATCGATGAACTCCGAGGAGAACCCGGGCGCCATCCAGGCTCCGCCCAGCCACTCGAGGTGCTCGGCGGCGTAGCCGGTCTCCTCGCGCACCTCGCGGGCGGCGGTCGCCTCGGGCGCCTCGCCCTCCTCGCGTGTCCCGGCCGGGATCTCGAGCAGGGTGCGGCCTGCCGGGTGGCGGTACTGCTCCACGAGCAGCCAGCGACCGTCCTCGTCCTCGACCACCAGCGCGACGGCGCCGGGGTGCCAGACCACGGTGCGCTCGGCCTCAGTGCCATCCGGGAAGCGCACCGCGTCACGCGTGATGCGCAGGTACGAGGAGCGCACGAGCTCTTGCGAACTCAGCACCTCGGGCATCTCGGCCGTGGTCATAGCTAGTTGGCCGCGGCAGGCACTGCAGCAGTCTCGAGGTCGATCACCATGGCGATCTCGTTGCAGCCGGGGAACTTCGGGCAGCGGTAGCACTCGTTCCAGACCTTGCGTGGCAGCGTCATCACGTCGACTTGCTCCCAGCCGAGGCGCTCGAAGAAGCCCGGTCGGTAGGTCAGCGCGAACAGCCGCTCCAGGCCGAGGTTGCGGCCCTCTTCGACGCAGGCGCGCACGATCATGCTGCCGTAGCCGGCGGACTGGCGGTCTTCCCGCACAGCCAGCGACTTCAGCTCCGCGAGGTCGGCCCAGGTGATGTGCAGCGCGCCGCAGGCGACGGTCTCACCGTCCTCGCGCACCACGAAGAAGTCGCGCAGGTTCTCGTAGGTCTCGCCGAGGGTGCGCGGCAGCATGTCGCCGCGGGCGGCCCAGAAGTTCACCATGCTGTGAATCGCGTCCGCGTCACGCACCGTCGCCCGGGCGACGGTCACGCCGGGGCGAGGCTGCTGCACGGCCGGCGAAACGCCCGAGTCGGGCACGGAACCCCCCGATCGATGTCGATATCAACAATTGTAGAGCAGCCGCCGCAGCGGCGCTGCCGAGACGACCCTTAGTGGCTCTCGTCCGTCGCGTCCTCGGTGGAGGAGTCCGGGCCGAGCGCGTGGTCGATGCGCAGCCAGCCCAGCCGCCGCGCAAGGTTCGCGTAGAACTGACGCTCCTGGCCCAGCCGCATGAAGCGCGCTCGGAACGGCGAGGGGCCGATCTGGACCACCGCCCCCGACTCGATCGGCTCCTCGGTGGCGCCGTCGACGATCATCAGTGCGCGGATGCCACGCGCCACGACCAACTCGATGTCCGCGCTGCCCGGCAGCACGATGGCGTTGGTATACGAGAGGTGCGGCGCGACCGGGGTCACGATCACATCGCCCGAGGTGGGGTGGAGGATCGGC
Organism: Chloroflexota bacterium; assembly: GCA_037133575.1. GTDB lineage: Bacteria > Chloroflexota > Dehalococcoidia > UBA2979 > UBA2979 > RH-chloro-G1. The sequence goes on along the minus strand of JBAXNX010000013.1, from coordinate 11,140 downwards.
CCACCCACAGCGAGCGCGTAGCCCGTCGAGCCCGTGGCCGTCGCCGCGATCACGGCGTCGGCGCGGTACTCGGCGAGCAAGACGCCATCCACGCGCAGACCCACCGACACGGTGCGCCCGAGGTGCTCGCCGCCGATCACGATGTCGTTCAGTGCATCAAACGCGGGGCCGCCGCCGACCTGCGCACGGAGCATCGTGCGCTCCTCGACGCGGCCCTTGCCGTCGAGGATGGCGAGCAAGCCGGCGCCTGCCTCGGGCTCCGTGGACTCCGCGAGGAACCCGAGTCGGCCCATGCGCACGCCGAAGACCGGCGTCTCCGAACGTGCCGCCAGCGCCGAGGCGTGCAGCACAGTGCCGTCGCCACCGACGCACACGAGCAGATCCGAGCCCGCGACCGCTTCGCCGAGGCCGCCACTCGAACCCGCGTCACGCGGCAGCTCGGCGACCCACGACTCGACGCCACGCTGCATAGCGAGGCTTGCGAGCTCGCGCGCAACAGCCTCAGCGCCCTCGATCGCGGGATGATAGACAGCACCCAGCCGCCGCACAGGGCTCACGAGGCGACCTCGGACTTCTGCAGCCAGAGGAAGAACTCTTTGTTCCCGGCCGGCCCCTCGAGCGCGGACTTCACGACACCGCGCACGCGCATCCCGTGCTCGATCGCCCAGAGCGCGACACGACCAATGCACGAGGCGTGCACACGCTCATCGCGCACGACACCACCCTTTTGGACTTCCTCACGCCCTGCCTCGAACTGCGGCTTCACGAGCGCGAACACTTCGCCACCTGGGACCAGCGACGCGATCACAGGAGGGAGCACCATCGTCAGCGAGATGAACGACACATCGATCGTCACGAGCTCCACCAGTACGTCGAGCGGGTCCATGGTGCGAGCGTTGGTGCGCTCGCGGACATCGACTCGCGAGTCTTCGCGCAGTCGCGGCAGGATCTGGCCGTAGCCGACATCGACCGCGACGACGTGCGTCGCGCCGTGTTGCAGCAAATAGTCCGTAAAGCCGCCCGTGGATGCGCCGACATCGAGGCAACGCTTGCCGTGCACATCGATCGGCGTCCGCTCGATGGCACCGGCCAGCTTGTCGCCACCGCGGCTCGCGTACTGGGAGCCCGAGCGCACTTCAATCGCCACATCAGCAGCGACTGGCACAGCGGGACGCGTCGCGGCGGTGCCATTAACGAGCACCTCGCGGGCCATGATCAGCGCCTGCGCCTGCTCGCGACTGGTGGCAAGGCCACGCTCCACGAGCAGCACATCAAGGCGCTGTTTGGCGTTGGGACGAGGAGCTTTCGTCGTGGTCATCACGCCGAGGATAGCACCGGCCTCGGATACGGCGGCTCGGGAGCTACGCCGACTCGGGGATCGCGACTTCGCCCTCTTCGCTGATGACCTGGCCAGACTCGGTGACCAGCAAGGGGCGCTGGTGACGCGTCACGCACTCGGCAGACACCACACACTTGCGGATGTCGGGCCGCGACGGAATCTCGTACATGACATCGAGGAGAATCTCCTCGACCACGGTACGCAGACCTCGAGCGCCAGTGCGCTGCTTGATCGCCGCCTCGGCGATGGCGAGGTATGCGTCGTCCGTGAAGATCAACTCCACGTCGTCGAGGCTGAACAGTCGCTGGTACTGCCGCGCGACCGCGTTCTTCGGCTGCGTGAGGATCGACATCATCGTTTCGACGTCCAGCGGGTCGAGCGTCGAGACCACCGGCAGACGCCCCACGAACTCCGGAATGAGGCCAAACTGCAGCAGGTCGTCGTGCACGATATCCCGCAGCACGAGCGCCTTGTCCTCATCGGTGACCTTCGCGCCGGCCGTGAAGCCAAGCGAGCGCCCCCCGGCGCCAGTGCGCTTCGAAATGATCTTCTCCAGCCCCTCGAACGCCCCACCCACGATGAACAGGATGTTGGAGGTGTTGATCTGGATGAAGTCCTGGTGTGGGTGCTTGCGGCCGCCCTGCGGCGGCACACTCGCGACGGTGCCCTCGATGATCTTCAGCAATGCCTGCTGCACGCCCTCGCCGGATACATCACGAGTGATCGACGGGTTGTCGCTCTTGCGGGCGATCTTGTCGATCTCGTCGATGTAGACGATGCCGCGCTCAGCCTTCTGGATGTCGAACTCTGCCGCCTGAATCAGGTGCAGCAGGATGTTCTCGACGTCCTCACCGACGTAACCAGCCTCGGTCAGCGCCGTGGCGTCAGCGATCGAGAACGGCACATCGAGGACGCGCGCAAGCGTCCGCGCGAACGCGGTCTTGCCCGTGCCCGTCGGCCCGATCAGCAGAATGTTCGACTTCTCGAGGTCGAGGTCCGACTGCGCCGAGGCGTCGATGCGCTTGTAGTGGTTGTAGACCGCGACCGAGAGCACACGCTTGGTGCGCTCCTGGCCGACGATGTACTCATCCAACTGCGCGACGATCTCCTGAGGAGTGCGGAGCGAGCTGCGCTGGGTCTTGGCAGCCGCGGTCTTTCCGGCCTGGGTTTCCTCGTTGATGATCTCCTGGCAGAGATCCACACACTCGTCGCAGATGTAGACCGCGCCGGGGCCAGCAATCAGGCGCTTTACCTGATCCTGGTTCTTCCCACAGAACGAACAGTGGTACTGGACACGGCTCCCGCGAGTGGTGGTATTCGCCATGGTGCCCCCGGATCCCAACTGCCTCTTCGGCCTACCCTGCCCAGCGCGTTGCCGCGCTTAGTTGTTCGGCGTCGCTCCGCCCGGTGACGGCATGCCCTGGTTAGAGCCAATGATCTCGTCGACGAAGCCGTAATCCTTGGCCTGCTCCGCGCTCATGTAGAAGTCACGGTCGAAGTCGCGCGTGATGCGCTCCACCGACTGCCCCGTGTTCTTCGCAATGATGCTTCGGATGATCTCGTTGTTGCGCAGGATCTCCCGCGCCGCAATCTCGATGTCCGAGGCCTGACCACGAGCACCACCCAGCGCCTGGTGCATGTGCACCGTCGCATTCGGCAGCGCGTAGCGCTTACCCTTCGCACCCGAGCACAGCAGCACCGACGCCATCGAGGCGGTCGAGCCGACCGCGATCGTCGAAACGTCGCTGCGGATCAGGTTCATCGTGTCGTAGATCGCCAGGCCGGCGGTGATCACACCACCGGGCGAGTGGACGTACATGCTGATGTCCCGATCCGAGTCCTCTCGGTCGAGGTAGAGCAGCTGCGCCACGATCGTGTTGGCGATCTGGTCGTCGATGGGCGTGCCCAGAAAGATGATTCGCTCCTTCAGAAGCAGCGAGTAAATGTCGTACGCCCGCTCACCACGAGCGGTCGTCTCGATAACCATCGGCACAATGTTCTGCGGCGCGGTCCAGTCGCTCGTCGGCATAAACCCTGTCCTCAGCTTCCTACGTCCCTGACGGTAATCGGTAACAGGCCCCGTTCCCGGTGCCTACTCGGTCTCTGCCTCTGCTTCTGCGTTCTCAACCGGCTCCGAGGTCCCCGCCTCGTCGCTGGCTTCTGCCTCCGCATCGCCCTCGCCGGAACGGCGACGACGGCGCGTGCCGCGGGCGCGAGGAGCCTCCTCGCCGCCCTCACTCTCCTCCGAGGCAATCTCGACCAGCCGGCCAAGCGTCGCCTGCGTCTGGAGCTGGTGGCGGGTCTGCGACCGCGAGTCCGGCGTGTCGAACATCTGCCGGAACTGCTCGCGCTGGTCGTTTTCCATCGCGGCGCCCGCCCCAAAGAACTGGTCGAGCATGCGGTTGATCTCAGCGTCGACTTCGGACTCGTCGACCTCGACGCTCTCCTTCGAAGCAAGCTCGCCGAGGACAAGCGCGCGCTTTACGGCGGTGTCGGCGCGCGGACGAAGCTCGTCGCGTACCTCATCAGCCGTGCGGCCGATCTGGTCGAGCCAGACCTGCATCTGCTCCGGGGTGTGCGAGGCGTGATTCGACTCCTGGTCGATCATGCGCTCGATCTCGCTGTCGACGAGGACCTCGGGATAGTCGATCTCGGACGACGCGATCAGCAGGTCCAGGACTTCCTCCTGGTATGCCGACTCAGCCGCGGCTTCCGCCTGCGCCAAGACGTTCGCTCCGATGCGCTCGCGCACCTGGTCAGCGGTCTGCAGATCCTCGTCGCCCAGCGACTTCGCGAACTCGTCGTCGAGCTCCGGCAGAATCTCTTCCTTCACCTCGTCGATCGTGACCGTGTAGTGCGCGGTCTTCCCGGCGAGGTCGGCGGCGACGAAGTCACTCGGCAGCTCGAATTCAATCGTGTATGGGCCGCCGCGATCGAGGCCGATCAGGCGCTCGAGGAAGCCCGGCAGCGACACGGTCGTGCCTTCGAGGACGGCGAACTCAGCGCCCTCCTCGACGTGTGGTTCGTCCTGGCCGTCGACATCAACGCTGACGTCGGCGCGCACGGTGTCGCCCCACTGCACGGCGCGCTCCACTGGCTCGAGCGTCGCGTAGCGGCGGCGCAAGTTGGTCAGTGCGGCCTCGACTTGCTCGTCGTTACTCGCGACGGTCGGTCGAGGCGCGCGCAGCGCGGTGTAGTCCTTGATGTCGATCGTCGGGCGCACTGGCACAGTCGCCGAGACGACCAGCGGCTCCATCGACTTCAACTCGAACGACGGCTGTGCGATCGCATCGATCGACTCAGCAGCGATCGTCTCGCTATAGAGATCAGGCAGCAGCGTCTCGAGTGCTTCCTGTACGAGCGCGCTCTTGCCAAGCGTGCGCTCGAGGACAGCTCGCGGTGCCTTCCCAGGCCGGAAGCCAGGGATCTTGTACCGCTGCGAAAGCCGACGCGCGGCCTTCTCCATGTTGGCTTCGACCCGCTCGTCATCGACTTCGATTTCGAGCGCGACAAGCGAGCGCGGAAGACGTTCTATCGTCACACCCACGGGGTGTGCCCCCACTTCACAACACAGATTCGGTTCCGAAATGAGTATAGCATGCGCCCATTTGGCGCCTGCCTTACGGGAAACCCCTACGGGAGCCCCGGGAACAGCTGCCTAGCGCTCCCGGATGACGTCATTAATAGCGTCGCCCAGCAGCGCAAACGCGAACAGCAGCAAGGAGACGAAGATGCCCGGCACCAGCAGTAGGTGGGGGTACGCCTGGAACGTCCGGGTCCCCGACCCGTCGTAGATCATCGCCCCAAACGAGGGGGTCGGAGGCTGAACGCCCACCCCGAACCAGGTCAGCGCCACTTCCGTGCCAGCCACTGAGCCAAGGGTCGCCGAGAGCTGCAGCACCACGATGAAGGCGATGTTCGGCAGCAGGTGCCGCACGAGGATTCGAGGCGTGCTCGCCCCCAGCGCCTGTGCCGCGAGAATAAAGTCCCGCTCCCGCAGCTGGAGCACGAGCGACCGCACGTACCGAGCCGTGCCGACCCAGAAGAAGAGCGACAGCGCCGCAAAGATGCTGATGTAGGAGGCGAAGTCATGGACGACGCCCCCGCCACCCGGCAGCCTCCCCGCCCACTTCGCGAACTCATCCACCCGTGGGCTGAGCGCCGCATTGACGAGGATCAGCATCGGTAACCCGGGTAACGAGGAGAACACCTCACCCACCCGCATGATCGTGTTGTCGACCCAGCCGCCCCGATAGCCGGCGATCAGGCCGAGCCCGTTGCCGATGATCAGCGACCCGCTCACCAGCACCGCTACACTCACGACCAGCGTGGTGCGCGCCGAGTACAACGCGCGGCTCAGCATGTCGCGTCCGAGGCGGTCCGTGCCGAGTGGATGCGCACGGCTCGGTCCCTGCAGCGCCTGGTCGATGTTCTGTTGTGTATAGGAGTACGGCGCGATCACCGGCGCGAGAATGCCGCCGCCGTAGATCAGCACGATCACCACCAGCGACATCATCGCCAGCTTCTTCTTGCGCAGCCGCTCCCAGAAGAGCGCGACCGAGCCTCGCGATGCTGCAACTTCGGCTGGCGAGTGGGCCGCCGCAGGTGCCGCGATGGTCACGAGAGGTTGCTCGCACCAAGGCGCACACGCGGGTCGATCCGCGCATACGCCAGGTCAGTCAGCAGGTTCATCACGATGAAGAAGACCGCCACGATCAGCGTGGTGGCAAGGATCACGTCGTAGTCGCGGCTGCGCACCGACTCGAACGTGAACGCGCCGATGCCCGGAATGCCGAGCAGCGTCTCCGTGAAGTACGAGCCCTCCACGATTCCCGCGAGCGAGAGGCCGATCGCTGTCACCAGCGGCAGCATCGCGTTCGGCAGCACATGGCGCAGCGCCACGGTCGTCTCGGTCAACCCCTTGGCACGCGCCGTGCGCACGTAGTCCTCGCGCGCGACCTGCAGCGCCGTGATGCGCACGAGGCGTGCCACCCCCGAGAAGCCAGGCACCGTCAGCACGATCAGCGGCAGATAGAGGTGCGGATTCGGGATCGGTACGGCGATCACGCCAGCGATCCAGTAGATATCGATCAGCCCGCCCCAGCCACCGACGGGGATGATGTGGAACCGCACCGCGAGCAGCCACTGGATCGGGGGCAGGATCACCAGCACCGGGATCGCGCTCAGGAAGAGCAGCGACGAGATGATCAGGGGATCGATCCACTTCCCCTGGAACCATGCGGCAAGCATGCCTAACGGCACCCCGATCACGAACACGAAGACAATCGACAGCACGTTGAGCTGCGCCGAAACGATCATCTTTGGCACCACGAGCTCGCGCACGCTGTACCCACGCTGGATGAACGACTCACCGAAGTCGCCCTCCAGCGCCCGCACCGCCCAGCGTTGGTACTGCTCGAAGATCGTGCCATCCAGGCCGCGCTCGTGGCGGATGCGCTCCAGCACTTCGGGATCGCGCACCTGGCCCGCCGCAATGGTCACCGGGTCACCAGGCCCGTAGCGCGCGATCGCGAACGTGAAGAAGGACACGACGAACAGCGTGAGCGGCAGGATGGCGAGCCTGCGAATCACATAGCCCGTCATCGCTCGCCCCTCACGCTCCGCCGATTACCGGTCGACGCTGACGAATCGCAGGCGCGGAATCACCATCGGCGGGTTGAACCAACCCTTTACCGAGGCGTTCACCACCTGGTGTGAACCGCCGAAGTACAGCGGCAGCCACGCGCCGTCGTTGATCAGGCGCTTCTCGACATCCTGGTACTGCGCGAGCCGCTTGCCCGGGTCACGCTCGATGCGCGCCTGCTCGAGGATGCGGTCCACATCAGGGTTCGAGTAGCCGATGTCGTTGAGCGTGGACTTCGAGTAGAACTTCAGGTCCAGTACGTCCTCGGGGTCCGGGTAGTCCATCACCCAGCCCGCGTTGAACATCTGCAGGCGGCCCTTCTGCTGGTCGTCGAAGAAGCTCGCAGTGTCCTGCTGCTTCACCTGCACCGTAATGCCGAGCACCTGCTTCCACTGCTCGATGTACGCCTGCGTGTCGAGGCCGGCCGAGGCGCCGCCACCGATCTCAGTCATCGTGATCGGTGGGAGTCCCGCCGCGTTCTTGTACTTAGAGGCTGCCAGCGCCGCCTTCGCCGCATCCGGATTGAACTTCAACGTCTTGTCGTCCGACGTGAAGCCCGGCAGTTGCGGCGGCAAAATGCCAGTCGCTGGACTGATCATGTTGTTGAACGTGACGCTCGTCACCTTCGACCGGTCGATTGCGAGCCCGAACGCGCGGCGCACGTTGGCGTCGTCGAACGGCGCCGCCTTCGCATTGAACGCGAGGTACGAGATCGTGAAGTCAGTCGCGGTCTGGTACAGCTTGCCCAGCGCGCTGTTCTTGTCGCGCACGCGATCGATGTCGTTGACGCTGATGCTCGCGATGTCGAGCTCGTTGTTCTCGAAGCGCGTCAGCGCAGAGCCACCCGTGAACTGGTACAGCACCTGGCTGACCTTCGGCGCACCGAGGTAGAACTTGGGGTTCGACTCGAGCACGATGCGCTCGCCAACACGCCAGTCCGTCAGCCGGTACGGCCCCGTGCCGTTGGGCGAGCGCGTCCAGTTGCGTGGGTTCTGCTGCGCCTGCTTGCAGTCCACCACCATGGCGGTGGTGTAGGTCAGCTTCGCGATAAAGTACGGCTTCGGTGCATCGATCGTGATCTTGACCGTCTTCTTGTCGACGACCTCGATGCCCTTAATGTCCTGCGCGCGCCCGGCCATCATGTCGTTCGCGCCGATGATGTCGTTCAGATACACCGGCGCGGTCGGCGACGCGGTCGTCCTCGAGGCGGCGCGCTCGAACGAGCACTTCACATCGGCCGCCTCGACGGAACGACCGTCGTGGAACACAGCGTTGTCGCGCAGCTTGAACGTGAAGACCTTGCCGTCGTCGCTGACCTGGTACGACTCAGCGAGGTCCGGAACGATCTTCAGGTCAGGGGCGATCGTCATCAGCCCGCTGAAGATCTCGACGATGTACTCGGCAGAGCCGGAGTCCGTCGCGAGCGCAGGGTCGAGTGTGAGCGGGTCGGTACCCGGCAAGCGCAGACGCCCGCTCGCCGGCTTCGTGTCGACCGCGCCGCCAGCAGTGCCCGAGGCCGAGCTGCCACCCTTGGGGCCACCGCTCAGCAGCAGCACCGCAGACAACCCACCAATGATCAGGACGAGGACGGCCAACGCGCCCAGGAGCGCCGCGAGGATCCGCTTTTGCCCGGTCATCGGCTTACTCCACTCCAACAAGCGCCACGCCTACGGCAGTCGTAGCACCCAGTGAACGCGGTGGGGGCCGGTCACGGATTCCTGCGCATCATACAGATGGCGGGAGCGCGACGGTGATGTGGGCCTCATTGAGCTGCGCATCACTCACCGGCGCCGGAGCCCCGGTCATCATGTCCGAGGCCGACTTCGTCTTCGGGAACGCGATCACCTCGCGGATATCGTGCTCGCCGACCAGCAGCGCCACGGTCCGGTCGAGGCCACACGCGAAGCCCCCGTGCGGTGGCGCACCGTACGTGAACGCCTCCAGCATGTGGCCGAACTTCTGGGTGGCTTCCTCGCGCTCAATCCCGAGGCGGCCCAGTACCTGCATCAGCTTCTCGGGGCGGTGGATGCGGATCGAGCCGCCGCCGATCTCCCAGCCGTTGCAAACGAGGTCGTAGGCGCGGGAGCGCACCGCCTCGGGCCGCTCGCCCATGATCGCGAAGTCTTCCTCGAACGGTGACGTGAAGAGGTGATGGACGGCATTCCACTTGTTGTCCTGCGCGTCCCACTCAAACATCGGGAACTCGGTCACGAAGCAGAACGCGAGCAGGTGCTCGTCGGCCAGGCTGTGCTCCTCGGCCATCCGTCGCCGCAGCACGTCGAGCACCCTCGAGGTGAGCGCGTCAGGCCCGGCCGCGATCAGCAGCAGATCGCCCCGGCTCGCGCCGCAGGCCGCCCCCCACTCCGTGAACTGCTCCGGCGTGAAGAACCGTGCGACGGGCGATCGCACGTCGTCGGACGTCAGCCCAGTCAGCGAGCCCTCGCCGCCGAACGCGACGGTCACGAGCCCCTGTGCCCCGGCCTCGCGCGCCACCTCGATCAGTGCGTCGAGCTGACGCCGCGGCGTCTCGCCGGCGCCGGGCACCGCGAAACCGCGGATGCGCCCGCCGCCCTCGATCACGTTCTTGAACACTGCAAAGTCCGTCCCGCGGATCAGCGGCGTCAGGTCGTGGATCTCGAGATCGTAGCGGATGTCGGGCTTGTCAGAGCCGTAGCGCTCCATCGCCTCGTCGTAGGTGAAGCGCGGGAACGGGCTCGCCTGCAACGTGAACTGCGGCCCCACCGCCGCGGACAGCTTCGTGTACAGATCCTCGAGCATCTCGAGGATGTCCTGCTCGTCGACGAATGACATCTCGACGTCGAGCTGCGTGAACTCGGGCTGCCGGTCGGCCCGCAGGTCCTCGTCACGATAGCAGCGAGCAATCTGGAAGTAGCGTTCGAGGCCAGCCACCATCAGCAGCTGCTTCCACTGCTGCGGGGACTGCGGCAGCGCATAGAAGTTGCCAGGGTGCACACGCGATGGCACGAGGTAGTCACGCGCCCCCTCCGGCGTCGCGAGGTTGAGCACGGGCGTCTCCACCTCGGCGAAGTCCTGCTCGTCGAAGTAGTCGCGGATGAACTTCACGATGCGGTGACGCATGCGCAGGTTCGCCGTCATGTGTTCGCGACGCAGGTCGAGGTAGCGATAGCGCAGCCGCGTCAGCTCGTCGACCGTCGTCTCCTGGTTCACCGGGAACGGCGGCGTCTCCGAGGAGTTCAGCACCTCGACCTGGTCGACGATCACCTCGATCGCGCCGGTCGGCAGGTCAGGGTTCTGGCTGCCGTCGCGGCGCAGGGCGACCTCGCCCCAGACGCGCAGCACGTACTCGTTGCGCACGTCCTCAGCCACCTTGAAGGCGTCGCCCTGCTCCGGGTGGAACACCACCTGGACAAGACCAGACGAGTCGCGCAGGTCGATGAATGCCAGGCCGCCGTGATCGCGCCGACGATTGACCCAGCCGGCCAGTACGACCCGTTGCCCCGCGTGTTCCGCGCGCAGATCGCCGCCAAGATGGGTCCGTAGCACGCCCGGCTCCTCAGCATTACGTCGCGTATCGGCGACGCCGGTTCAGGTCGCCGAGTGTCGCATGGCCCCACAGGCCGAGCAACGCGAGGCGCTACGAGTCGGCGGCGCGTCGCTCTCGCGCGAATGCCACGAGCAGGGCCGCGACCACAATGAAGGCTGCTACCGGAACCACCACCAGCCCGAGAGCCCCGCCTACCAACGAAGGGCCTACCAATACGGACGCCAGCACGCCAGAGGCAAGCGCGGGCGGCGAACTCCCGCGCCCGCTGACCAACCGATACGCGGCCGCACCATGAAACCCGGCAAGGACCAGGAACACGCCCGCGAGGATCACGTACATCGCCGTGGCTGAGTCACGGTAGGCGCTCGGATCGAATGGGTAATAGAGCCAGTGCAGGCCGATCCAGACGTACAGCCCAGCGAGCACGCCCGCGCAAGCAGCACCGAGGAGTCGCACCGGCAGCCAGAATCGCGCCATCACGCGGCTCGCGGCTAGCTCAGCCGCTTCGCCACCACCACGTCGCGGTCGAGGTACTCGCCCAGCCCGTTCGCCTCGGTGCGCACGAAACGACCGCCACAGGTGATGAACGTGGCCCACTCCTCGCCGGCCGGCTCGTTGCCGGGCCAGATGA
>JBAXNX010000012.1:0-14250 GCA_037133575.1 Chloroflexota bacterium | reverse complement strand
CGCGTGACCACGCCGTTCGAGCAGTTGCTGCCGTGGAGCGACCAGGTGTTCACGTGTGGCCCGACACCGATGTTCGAGGCGATGCACAGCGTGCTGATGCGCTCCGGCCTGCGAAAGCCTGCGCAGGCTCTGATGGAAGAGCGCATGGCCTGCGGTATGGGCATCTGTTACTCGTGTGCGATCTTCCCGAAGCGTGGCGGTGTAAAGCTCTGCTGCGTCGACGGGCCGATGTTCGATCTGCGCGACCTATACTGACCTGATGCGCGGCATGATCTCGACGTACGTTCTCGTTATCGGCGGTCTGATTGCCGGCGTGTACGTCGGCGCCTTCGTGTTGCACTACAACCCACCGTTCGTGGGATGGATCTTCGGCGCTGGCGCAGGCGTCAGCCTCGGTGCATTCATTGCGGCGATCGCGACGAACACACCGCTCGTCGGCTCAGCGAACCAGCGCACGCATCGTGGCGTGATCCATCGTGACGAGAACGATGACCTCGAAGGTGACACACCCAGCTCATCCGGAAATGGAGCAGGCCCAGCGCACTAGCGCCGGGCCTGCTGTTGTGTCGTTCAGCTCTGCTTAGTGCAGCAGGTGGACGATCTGTCCGACCTCGATATAGCGGTCAGCCAGCGCGCGCATCTCCGCTGAGGTGCTGCCGGCGAAGGCGACGACCTCGACGCGCACGCCGCGGCTCTGCGCTTCCTCGACGACCTTCGCGAAGTCAGCGTCGCCAGAGACGATGCACATCACGTCGAGGCGGTCGGCCATGCTGATCATGTCCACGGCCATCTCGACGTCGAAGTTGCCCTTGATCGAGCCGTCGGCGAAGCGCTTCAGCGGCTTCGTCACGATGCGGTACTCGTACGGCACGAATGGTGCGACGAAGCGCTGCTGCTGTACCGGCTCCATCGGGTTGTCCGAGACCGGCGAATAGGCCGTCGCACGCACCAGGTCGCGGTCGCGCGAGAGAAACGAGAGCAACTTGCCCATGTCGATGTGCTCGCCGCGCTCAGCGCCGTAGAGCAGGTTCGGTACATCGACGAAGATACCGAGGCGTGCGCGACGCGCACCAGCCTCGACACGCTCGACGAGCGTCTGCATCTCGGCCCGCAGCTCCGCAAGCAGGCGCGTCTGCTCGGCCACGAGGGTGATGAGTGCATCGCCAGCCTCGACGGCGGGGATGGCAGCGGCGGCCGTTCGGCGGGCGGGGGCTCGGCGCGGAGCCGGCGTCTCGGGCGCGAGGTCTGCGGGGGGTGGGGTGATCGTCTCCGGGGTTGGGTCGACGGTGGTGGCTGGTCGGCCTGGGCGACGCCCAACGATGCGGGGCTCGTCTAGTGTGGTCGCCGGACGTACCGGTTCGTGCTCGGTGCTCGCGCTGCCGCCACGGCCTCGGCCGCCGCGTGAGCCGCGGCGGCGTCGCGCGGGATCGCCTCGCTCTTCATCATTGTCTTCAGTCATAGGTCCTTCCGAATACGTGCCGCGCGTTTCGCAGCGGCAAGGTGGCGGGCGCTCTCAGCGGCCCGCTGGTGTGTGGTGGCCGTGCTAGGCGACGGCCATGTCCCCTGCGTAACGCAGGACTGAGCAGCGCGCTGCGACCTGCTCAGCGAGGCGCACAAACGCCTGCGCTTCCTCGGAGTCGGGGGCTGACGCCACGATCGGGTGGCCGGCGTCGGCGCCCTCGCGGATCGGCGCACTGAGGCCGATCTCACCGAGGAACTCGACACCCAGCGATTCGGCGGCGGCCTTCGCACCACCGCGCCCGAAGATGTCCGACGTCATGTTCTCGACGACGCCGAAGATCGGCACGCCGAGACGGTCGAACATGCCAACGGCCTTCATCGCGTCCTCGACGGCTACGGTCTGGGGCGTCGAGACGATCACGACACCGGCAATCTCGGCTTCCTGGCACATCGACATCGAGGCGTCCGAGGTACCGGGCGGCAGGTCGACGATCAGATAGTCGAGTTCGCCCCACTCCACGTCGTGGAGCAGCTGGCGGACGCCCGAGCCAATCATCGGGCCACGCCAGACCACCGGGGTGCCCTTCGGCAGCACGAAGCCGATCGAGACCGCCTTCACTCCGAATGCCTCGATGGTGTGGAGGCCGCCCTGACCTTCCGAAAGCGCTCCCTGCTCGATGCCCATCATCGTGGGGATGTTCGGGCCGGTGATGTCGGCGTCGAGCAGCCCGACCTTCGCCCCCAGCGCCGCGAGCGCGACCGCCAGGTTCGTCGAGATGGTGGACTTGCCTACGCCACCCTTGTTCGAGGCGACGGCGATGACGTTCTTCACCCCGGCGACGGGCTTCGGCCCGCCTTCGCGAGCCGCGCCACCGCGGACCTCGGCGCCCCAGGAGATGTCGAGGTTATCGATGCCCGGTACGGCCTCCAGGGCCGCCCTGACATCCTTCTCGATGGTCTCGCGGAGCGGGCAGGCCGGAGTGGTAAGTACGAGCTCGAACGTCACGTGGCCGCCCTCGATGGAGAGGTCATGGACCATGTCGAGCGAGACGATGTCGCGGTGGAGCTCGGGGTCACGGACGGTCGAAAGCGCGGTCATGACGGCCTGGGCATCAGGCATGGGGCAACCTTCCAGCCCGCTGAGCGGCGGTTGGGAACCTCCGATGAGTCGCGGGCGTTCTCAGAAGTACCGATGATCTACTCAGAAGGCCGGGACGAGCGCCCCGCTACGGTGCCTTCGGGATGTGTGCTGGATTCAAGTATAGGCAGTTCACCAGCAACGCGCCTCGCCATCGGCGGTTTTTTAATATATCCGCACTTTACAACTATTTAATGAAAGAATCCTTGACTCCATACAGTCTCAACTCGTACTCTTGTGCTGCCCCACCAGTCCTGTGGTGTGAGAAGCGGCGCGAAGCCCATGCGGGGAGCGCGAAGCGCCGGCGGAAGGTTGGTTTGTTATGACGAGCGAAGCACGAGAGCACACCGTTCAGTCGGCCACGTGCGTGCACCACTGGCTTATCGAGGCCCCCAACGGGCGCGAGAGCGTGGGCCGCTGCAGCCGCTGTGGGACGGCCAAGTCCTTCACCAACTCGACCGAGGCGGTGATGTGGGAGCAGACGAACACCCTGCGCAATTCACTGCGTAGCGGCGTCCGCGCCTCGAAGCCGTCAGAGATTCTGCTCTCGGACGAGGTATCTGAAGAGACTGTCTAGCTCTCTCCCCTCTCTCGAACGACTCGAAGAGGCGGCCCGCACGGGCCGCCTCTTCGCATACCGCGTCTTCCATGTGGGGACGTATCATCGGTGCGTGGAGGGCATGTGGCGGTAGACCTCAGTCTGAGCATCGGTGGCGCCGGTAAGCAGGAGCTCATGCTCCGCAATCCGGTGATGGTGGCCTCCGGCACCTTCTCGAACGGCATCGAGTTCGCCAAGCGCTTCGACGTGGACGCGCTGGGCGCAATCTGCTCGAAAGGCACGACCCTGCGGCCGAGGCGCGGCAACGCGCAGCCTCGGACCGTCGAGACGGCGAGCGGGATGATCAACTCGATCGGCTTCCAGAACATCGGCGTCGGCGCCCTGATCGCGGAGATCGCCCCCATCTGGGAGCGCTGGCAGGTGCCGGTGCTCGTGAACATCATGGGCGAGACCATCGCCGAGTACGGCCAGCTCGCCGAGCGGCTCGACGGCGTCCCGGGCGTTGCCGGCCTCGAGGTCAATATCTCCTGCCCGAACGTCGAGGCCGGCGGCCTTGAGTTCGGCCAGGATCCGGCACAGGCTGCCGCAGTCGTGTCCGAGGTGCGCCGCAAGACAGGCCTCCCCTTCGCGGTGAAGATCACGCCGAGCGTCTCCGACATCCGCCCCATCGCGCGTGCGATCGAGGATGCTGGCGGTGACGCCATCACTGTCATGAACACGATTCCGGCCATGGCAATCGACATCAAGCGGCGCCGACCGGTGCTCGCCACTCGCTTCGGGGGCCTCTCAGGCCCGGCGATCAAGCCGGTTGCCCTGCGCCTCGTCTACCTCACCGCCTCAGTCACAAAGCTGCCGATCCTCGCTGCTGGCGGGGTCTCCTCGGGGACCGATGCCATCGAGTTCTTCATGGCCGGTGCGAGCGCTGTCCAGGTGGGCACTGCGACGTTCCGCGACCCCGAGACGCCCTGGCGCGTGATCCGCGAGATCACCGATTGGTGCGAGCAGGAAGGCGTGACGCGCCTGAGCGACATCGTTGGCGCGGCCCAGCCGAAGGACTGATAGTGCTACTTCGTCGCCTGACCAACCTGCCGGGCGTGGCGATCGCGCTGTTCGCCGGCTCGACGTGGGCGATCGCCGCTGACCGTATCGCCCACCGACTCGGGGGCCACGAGGTGGCACCGGCCGTTGGCCTCCTCGCCGGCGTGGTCATCGCGCTGGCGCTGTGGCGCCGGGATGCCGCCGACACGCTCGAGGCGAGCCTGCTGCGCATGCGCTGCCCCTCGTGCGGCGCCACGCTGACCTCGACGCACGAGCACGCTGGCGACGTCCATCCGGGCGGCCTGCGGGAGTGGGACTGCTCAGCGTGCGGCTACGCGCACGCCATGCCGTTGACGTGCGTGGACTGCGGCCCGTAGCGTCAACGCACCTCGTCGGGGTGTAGCTCAGCTTGGTAGAGCGCTGCGTTTGGGACGCAGAGGCCCACGGTTCGAATCCGTGCACCCCGACCACACTTCACCCACCAGTCGTTCCCGCCACGCCAAGACTACCGATCGGGAGCGAGGTCGCTACAAATCGCGTACCTGGGGCGTCGCACGATGCGACCGCGCCAAACTCGTTGTAGTCCGCTGTGACGAGCGCGGTCGCGAGCGGGACTGCCACCGCCGCTGCCACCGATGCCGCCCCGTTTCGCGTCGTGACGCATGAGCTCGACACGGTACCGAGGGACGGCGGAAGCACGATTCGAACCGGTGTGCCGTCAGCGACCGGGTGGCCGCTCGCATCCGCGACGCTCGTGGTCAGCGTGTTGCCGTCGAAATGCGCGCTGATCGTTGCTGGGCGCCCCACTGAGTCGAGGATGAGGTCTGCAGCCGGCAGTTGCACTGTGACAGCCTCGACCAACACGTGCACCTCGGATCCCTCTTGCTCTGGGTCGGCGCAGACCGAGAAGTTCACCGTGCCGGGCATCGCGATGCCGGATTCGACGAGCACGTTCGCAGCATCGGTCGTGAGGACCAGTGCACGCGCGTTGGTGGCCCCGCATGCCGTAGTGGCGGTTTGCGCCATGGCCGCATTTGCAACCAATCGAGCGCCCTCGGAACGCACGATGAGCACCTGGTTGTTCACGCCGAGCCCGTTCATGTCCTGGACCTGCACGGCGACGTTCACGCCGACGCTTGGGCTGCGATATGCCTGCGACGAGTCGAACCGACTCGCGGCAATGACACGTGTCGATGGATTTACGATGACGATGCTGGTGGGGAATCGACCTGCCGCTGGCCTCAGCGTGATGGTGGTGGTGGCCACCGCGCGTGTTCCACCGTACGTCGCGACGATGGTGTCGCCGCCAAACGTCCTCCCGTTGCCACGGTACGAGATGGAAGTCACTCCACCACCTGTAGTGAAGAGGAACCCCGAATATCGCGCCGTGCCGGACACCCCGACCGTTCCAACGATTGTGCGGATCTCGACTGGTGCGCCGTCGATCGGCAGGCCGGTCGACGTGTTCTCGACGTATACACAGAGTGAGTACGTCGCCGACACGCCGTCTGCACTCATCGAGGTCACGGCGTTCGGGGACTGCGCAAGCGTTTTCGTGCAGGTGGTCGCTCGTAGCTGTAGCGAGATGCTGATCGCGTACGGCCCTTCCGCGCTAGCTGCTCGGACGTCGAGGATGCTGGTGAGCAGACCAATGCCTGCCCCGAAGCCTAACGCACACACTGCCATCGACCAGAACCATCTCATTGGGGCCTCCGCGTTTCACTCGTTCGCGTCGAGGCAACAAGAAACCCCTCCGGGCGGAGGGGTGAGACACGAGACCGGCAGTCCGGTCGAGCGCTCACCCGTCTCCACGCGGGTGTTCCTGCTGCGCACGTGGCCGGCGACCTGACTGACGATCGAGGCGCACTCGACCGAACACAGTTGCGGGACAGCGTCGGAATCGCACCGACTTCTCGGACACGTGAAGGCGGACACTAGCGGGGGGTGCGAACAGGAGCAAGCGCGCTAGGCGGCGCGGGTGCGCAGGCCTTCCGTGGGCTGCTCGCGCAAGGCAGCTTGCATCTCTTGCAAGACTGTCGCGTCGAGCGGGTCGCGCCGCGTCTCGCTGAGGCGTCCAGCCGCCTCGGATAGATCGAGGTCCGCGCCGAACGGCTCGGGCAATTGCAGCCACGCAAGGGTGAGCGCGATCTCGACGACCGCATGACCGAGTGCCGCTGCCTGGGTATCACGCCCAGCCCAATCCTTGGCGAAGCCGTCGAGGATCATGAACGCCAACGTCTGGTCGAGCCCCGGCTGCGGGTCCTTCAGTCGATCCATCGCCTGCTTTGCGACGAGCATGCGCAGCACCTCGGACTCATGCGCGGGCAAGCCCATGCGTCCGGCCGTCGCGAGCGCGTAGCGCTGTGCCAGCGCGATCGCCTCGCGTTCTCGAGGCGCAGCTGCGGCAGTCGCGGTCTGCACGATGTTATCGACCAGGCGCTCGGGTCGACGGCGATAGTTGCGTGTCAGCCGGTGCACCATCGAGCCGCTCGCCAGTGCCGTGCGGCCACCGCCCGCAAATTTCGCTGCATACATGGCGACGTCTGCTGCGTGGAGCAGCTCATCGGTCGTCGCTGCATCGTCCGGCATGGTGGCGAGGCCGATCGAGACGCGGATGTCGGATGGCGCGTTCTCGACATGGGCGTCGGCGTCGCTCAGTCGCTCGTGGATGCGGGCAGCCAGTGCCTGCGCACCCTCGGTACCGGCATGCGGCATCAGCACGACGAACTCGTCACCGCCGAGGCGAGCCACGAAGTCGCCGCCGCGCACTGCGCCACGCACGATCTCCCCGACCATGCGAATGGCGTCGTCGCCCACGGCGTGGCCGAGGGTGTCGTTGAACATCTTCAGGTTATCCATGTCCAGCATGAGCAGCGCGCATCGATCGTCCAGCTGCAATGCATCCATCTGCTCTTGCAGATAGCGCGCGTTCGGCAAGCCGGTCAGCATGTCGTGCCGCGCGCTGTGCTCAGCCTGTTGGAACAACTCGACACGCTCGATGCTGACCGCCAGCAACTGGCCGACCTCCTGCAACGCGTCGATGTCGCTCTGTGTGTAGCGGTCATCGCCACCATGCGCGAGCGCGAGCATCGCGATGCATTCGTCGCCGCGAAGCACGGGCACCATTGCCACCTCGCGGGCGTCTTCGAATGCCGACCAGTCGCCATTCATGGCGCCGGGGTCGTCTCGACGAATCAAGACCGGCTTGTGCTCGAGGTAGGCGCGCCAGGCGAGTGACGACACGAGGTCGGACTCTGTCTGCGGGATGAAGCCCTCGGGCGGGCACGCTGCGTACGGCTCGACGACACCCGCGGCACCGTCGAGGCGGAACATGACCGCGCGGTCGAACGGGATCAGCCAGCGCACTTCCTCGGCGAATGCCTCGAACGCGTCCCGGAGGTCAACGACCTGCGCGACGATGCGTGAGAGGTTGCCGATCACCTGGATGCGGGCGGCGCGCTCCGTGGCCTGGCGGTAGAGCTCGGCGCTGTCGAGCGCGAGCGCGAGCTGCGAGACGGCCTGTGCGAGCAGCGGCAGTTGCTCGATCTCGAACTGCTCGGTTGGTTCGACGACGATCGCGCCGATCAACTCGGTCTTGGGTCGCATCGGCACGATGATTGGTGACCAGACATCCGTCATGAACGTCGGCGGCTTGCCGTCGCGGAGCGTCATCTGTGTGACGGTGCGCACACCGAGCCATGGGTGCGAGGCATCCTCGGGCGCCGAGGGGCAGGCTGTGGCGTGGCCTTCCTGGTCGTAGCGCTCCACCATGAGGCGCCCGTCTCCGACGTCGCAGCGGACCACGTACATGCGTGCAAATGGCACGACTTCCGCGGTCGAGCGAGCGAAGCCACGATAGAGCCGAGCTGGGTCGACCGAGGACTGCACGACCTCGGCGATGCGCGCCAGCCCCGACAGCTCCGAGATGCGCCGCGCCTGGAGCCGCACGACCTCGTCAGCCTCGAGTCGTGCCGCGAGCTGCAGCGAGAGTCGCGCCGCGACTTCGCGCTGCGGCACACCCCATTGGTGCTCACTGTCACCGATCAGCACCACAACACCGATCGGGTCGCGGTGGGCAATAATGGGCGCGACGAGCAGCGAGCCGATGCCGAGTGCTGACATCTCACCAGGTACGAGCAGCTCACCGCGCGGACCGATCAGCAGTGGTTCGGTGCGATCCACCACCATTGCGGGAATGCTCAACAGCAGGTGGCGCAGGCCATCCGGGATCGCTTGGTCTGAGACGTCATGGGCACTGTGTCGCGCGAGAATTTCGTGCTGTCGTGAATCAGCGCCTCGGACGACCACAGCGACCTCGGATGCGCCAGTCCAGAGTGCGACATCGCGTATGGCGCGCCGGAATGCTGTGCGCGTGTCTGGTGTGTCGTCGAGCACGCCTGCAACGCTGTTCAGCAGCGACTCGCGGCTGGCACGCGCGAGCGCCTCGCGGAACTCACGGCGGTGGTCGATGGCGGCACCGAGCTCGCGTCCGATCGTCGCGAGTAACTCGAGGTCTTCGTCGCGCTGCTCCCACTCGCCCTCACGGCATACCGCCAACGCGCCGCGCACACGGCCGCGCGAGATCACCGGTACCACTCCGAACTGGCAGAGGATCGCGTTCTCATCTTCATCGGCGAACGACATACGCCACGACTGGCGTACCATCAGGCCGTCGCTCACCTCGAGCAGCACGTCCTTAGGAAGCTCGAGGTCGACGTGGTCGTGGAGGCGCACGCGCTGCAGCGTCGGCTTCTCGCCCGCCGATGCGCCGCCATACACGTGCACGGCGCAGGCATCGAACATGCGTCCGAGCAGCGTCAAGTGCATTGTCGAAGGGCGCGTCATCCCGCACGGCTTCGCTCAGCGCGACCGAGACGGCGTTCAGTGCGGTCGCACGGCCGGCGCGGCTCGCGATCTCGACGGTCTGGCGTTGCACCTCGCGGTTGAGGTCGTCGTTCCAGCGCTCGAGGCGGCGGTTCGAGCTGGAGAGCCGCTCCTGCGCCACCTGGAGGTCAGAGAGCAGGGCCTGCACGTGCGTGTTGGCTCGAGTCAGACGTCGCGTGGCGAGGTGCGCCATGATCGACACCTCGAAGAACAGCACCATCGCGCGGGCGCCCTCGCCGTACTGAGGTGGGAGACCGAGCATCCACGGCTCGCGGCCGGGGGAGCCGAAGTAGAGGTCACTGGCGACGAGGACCGATGCGACTCCGGCCAGCAGCAGCATGGAGCGGCCTCGGAGGACCGGAGCATACGCGGCCAGCAGCACCACGAAGGCGAAGAGGCCGACACCGCCGCCGTAGGCGCGCATCACGCAGAACGACGAGCAGGCGACAGCGAACGCTGCGAACAGGACCCGGCGCTCGAGCTGCCGGTGGTCCATCGATTGCCTCGCGTAGACGCCGACGGCTTCGCTCATTGCGCAGCCGACGGCTCCGGCCGCTACGAGCGGCCACCGCGTGACCCCTGGGAGCATCACATGCAGCAGCAGCAGCGTAGCGTTGAAGAGCACCACGCCCCGGAGTCCGAGCCAGAGCACGCGCAGCTCGGACTGCCGATCTCGGAGGGGTGACTCCGAACCGTTGTCCCGCAGAAGCACCGCTGCTAGGATTTGTGAACGCCACATGCCTGACGGACTTCCACCTTATGTCTTAGTTGCGCGCATCGGATCCATCCTCGGGATGGCGTTTGCGCTTGCCATTGGCCTGCTGTTCTTGATCGGCGGGTTGATCCTGCCTGCGCTCGTGGCCTTCGCCGCCTTCTTCCCCTCGTTCGGCATCATGGTCTATGCCGAACGAAAGGCCGCTGCCGACGCCGCCCGAGCCGCCGCTTCCCGCCTCTAGCCTCCTCACCGCCACAACAACAAGGTCGCCCGAAGGCGACCCTGTCTGTGCGTACCGTGATGTTCGGATGGCCCGAGGCCGATCAGCAGTCCGTTATGACTCCAGGATCTCGATCGAGTTGATGACATCGCCCGAGGTCGAGGCGGCCTGTGGGTCGCGGGGCGTCAGCGCGAGGGCGACATCCATGCCCGCCTCGACTTCCCCAAACAGGGTGTATCGCCCGGTCAGATGCGGCGCCGGCGCGAGCGCGATGTAGAACTGCGAGCCGTTGGTGTTCGGGCCGGCGTTTGCCACGCCCAGTGATCCAGCCACGAACGGCCTGTCGGAGAGTTCGTCCTGGTAGCGGTAGCCCGGGCCGCCGGAGCCTGTGCCGGTCGGATCGCCGCCCTGCGCGACGAAGCCGGGGATCACGCGGTGGAAGGTGCAACCGTCGTAGAACCCCTCGCGCGCGAGGAATATGAACGAATTCACGGACTGCGGCGCGATTTCTGGCAACAGTCTGACAGTGATGTCGCCCTGCACCGTGTGAATCACGGCTCGGTACTCCTTGCTGTCCTCGAGGGCCATTTCCGGGGCGGCGTCATAGCGCTGCGGCATGGTGACTGTCCTTGCTACTTCTCGATGATCTCGATCTTGAGGATGCGGTCAGCGGGCGGCTGGCTCGCGCCCTGGGGATCGCGAACTGTCAGCGCCTTCACGACCTCCATGCCGGAGGTTACGCGGCCGAACGCGCTGAATTGCGGCTCGAGCTGCGGCTGCGGTGCGAGCGTGATGAAGAACTGCGAGCCGCTGACGCCAGCGCTCGAGGAGGCCATCGAGAGGATGCCGGCGTCGAATTGCACGTCGTTCTTCTCGACCGGCAGCGTGTAGCCCGGGCCGCCGGTGCCGTTGCCAAGGGGGTCACCACCCTGGACGACGAAGCCGCTCACGACCCTATGGAACGTCAGTCCGTCGAAGAACTTGTTGCGAGCGAGGAACACGAAGTTATTCGTGTCGATGGGCGCCTTATCCGGCAGCAGCTGCGCGGTGATGTCGCCCTTCTCGGTGTGAATGATGGCGGTGTACGACTTCTTCGGGTCGATGGTGATGGCTGGTGCGGCAGCGTAGCGGCGGATGACGCCATCGGCGGCGGGCGTACCAACCGGCTTGCCGGGCTCGATCGTTGGTGTGGCAGTCGCGGTCGACTGGTTCGGGTTCGTCTTGTTCGCGCTCTGCAGCAGGAACGTGCCGCCGAGGCTCGCGACCATGACGATGATCCCGACAAGGACGAAGAGGCGACCGTTCCGATGCATCCAGCCGAACACGCCTGGCATCTCCAGGTCATTCGCGCCAGCGGTCGTCGTGGTCATCGGTCGCTGCTGGCGACGGCGGCGCACCTGCTCTACGCGTTGCTGTCGTCGTCGGTCGTCGCTCATGCCGCCCCTACTCCTGCCACCGTCCCGGGGAGCGGGCGGGAATGCGAATCTGGTGCCCTCGGCAGGACTCGAACCTGCGCCACCGGCTCCGGAGGCCGGTGCTCTATCCACTGAGCTACGAGGGCGTGGGCGCGATCGTACCCGCAGGGTCACCACCCGTCCACGCCGCGAACGGCGCTCCGCGATTGGCGTCTGAGCGCGCTACGATGGCTGCAGTAGCACTGCACGACAGGATGCGAGGCTCCTCGTGACCATCGAAGGCAACGAGTTCACCAACCGCGAGTTCCGCCGCGGCGTCTGGCGTCAGACCGCCACGACCGTCGCTCTCATCACCGCCGTGAACGAGGAAGGCCAGGCCAACGTCATGGCCTGCGAGTGGGCGATGATGGTCTCCCACAGCCCGATGCACTTCGTCGTCTCGGTTGGCCCGCACCACATCACGTTCCCGATGATCGAGCAGTCTGGCGAGTTCGGCCTCAGCTTCTGCTCCGACAAGCAGGCGAACCTTAGCCACATCTCCGGATCGTTCAGCATGCGCGATACCGACAAGTGGAGCCTCGCGGCGTTCCCGACCTACCCAGGCAAGTTCATCCGTCCTCCGTTGATCGAGGGCAGCCTCCTCAACGTCGAGTGCAAGGTGATCTCGACGCAGCCACTCGGCGACCACACCGTCTTCACTGCCGAAGCGTTGTGGGTGAAGTACGACCCCGATACGAGTCCGCTGATCTATCACGAGGGCAAGTATTTCCACCTCGGCGAGCAGGTGCCGAAGGAGTAGTCGCTGCTAGTAGAGCCAGTGCGGCACGAATGGCGCGAACTGCTCCGCGATGTCCTCGACGATCGCATTGAGCGGTGGGGATCCGTCTACGGGGATCACTCGTAGGCCCGCCAACGCGGCGTACCAGATCACTTCGTCGGCGAGGATGCGGTCGCGCTCGAGCCGATGCTGCTGGCCTCGCTCTGGATCGCTGAGTTCCGCGCCTAGCCGTCCGGCACGCGGCAACGCCTGGACTTGCTGCATGCGAAACTCCTCGCTCGGCACGAGGAATACGGCACGCCTCGGATCATCGAGGTGCGGTGCGACGAGCTCGGGACGAATGCCGACGCCTTCGGCCACTACGTACGGGTCGCCGGGCAGCGTGGCGATCTCATCACGGACCATCTCGAAGCGCTCGACGAAGCTCTGGCGCGTGTCGTCGGCGAGCTGCTCGCCCGACCACTCGACCCAGCGCTCTGCGAACGTGCCATCCTCGACACCTTGCGCGATCAAGGCGCGTGACGGGTAGCGCTCAGGGTCAGCAGCGGCCTTCGTGAGATGTGCCCGAGCATCGTGGTAGTCGTACGAGTAGTGCAGCAGGCCACAGCGTATGGCGAGCGCCTGCGCGACCGAGGTCTTCCCGGCCCACTGCGCCCCACCGATCCACACGACGTGATCGAGGCTCGGCACCGCTACTCCCGGCTGCGTCGTCGGTACTGCACGGCCTCCGCGAGGTGGGGCGTCTCGATCATCTCGGAGCCCGCGAGGTCAGCGATCGTGCGAGCTACCTTCAGGATGCGGTGGAAGGCTCGTGCGGACAGGGCGAGCTGCTCCATCGCCGTCGCGAGCAGGGGCTGCGCCTGCGGGACGAGCATCTGCTGGCAGTACTTGCGCACCTCCAGCGGCCCCATCTCGCTGTTGGTCACGAAGCGGGTACCAACCAGTCGCTGCTGTTGCACCTCGCGAGCCATCGCCACGCGCTCACGCACGGTCGCCGAGGTCTCGCCCGATAGGTCACCGGTGAGTTCCTGGTACTCGACGCGCGGCACCTCGACGAAGAGGTCGAAGCGATCGAGCAGTGGGCCCGAGATGCGTCGTTGATAGCGCGTGACGGTCGCCTCGGCACACGTGCAGGCGCGCTTCACGTCGCCGTAGTACCCGCACGGACACGGGTTCATCGCCGCCACGAGCAGGAAGCCTGCCGGGAACGTCGCCGAGCCACGCACACGCGAGATCGTCACCGCTCCCGACTCCAGCGGCTCGCGCAGCGCCTCGAGCGCGGTCTGTCCGAACTCCGGGAACTCGCCGAGGAAGAGCACTCCGCGATGCGAGATCGACACTTCTCCCGGTCGGATGTGGCTCCCGCCGCCGACCAGCCCGGCGTGCGAGATGGTGTGATGCGGCGCTCGAAACGGACGGTCAAGGACCAACGGCCGCCCGCGACCGAGCATGCCCGCGACTGAGTGCACCTTCGTGACCTCGATCGCTTCGAGTGGGGTGAGCGGTGGCAACAGGCTCGGCATCGTGCGAGCCAGCAGCGTCTTCCCGGAGCCGGGAGGCCCTTGCATCATCACGTTGTGGCCACGTGCAGTGCATCTATGACCCCTTAGGTCATGCCTGCGCGTCGGGCCGTGATGCTGGCGAATCGAAGTAGCTGAACGCACGACCCGAGTGTAGTGGTGGGCGGTCGGTGGTGACGAACACCGCCGCCCGGTAATGACCGCTCGCGAAGGGAGCAGATCACCATGGTTGAGGTTACGACCCAGGTCCGTGTACCGGAACTCGACGCACTGATCGTTGAGGCCACGAGGCGCTGGAAGGCGTGGAGGGCCGAGCATCCACTGCTCAACGAGTTCGAGTACTTCGGCCTGACACGCGAACAACACACTGCTCGCGCCGACGAGCGTGCCGATGCACTTACTGACCTCACGGCGGGCCTCATCCCCGAGGGCAAGGACGCGCTGTTGAAGCTCGCGGCCGATGACAGGCTGTGGGCGTACAACACCCACTTCGCGCTGAGCAGCGTCGACGAGATGATCAAG
>JBAXNX010000011.1:0-15186 GCA_037133575.1 Chloroflexota bacterium | reverse complement strand
TCGCTGAAGCGGGCATCGGAGCGAGCGAATGAGCACGCCACTGCGCGTCATCCCCCTCGGCGGTCTCGGTGAGATCGGCCGGAACATGATGGTCTACGAGTACGGCGAGGACATGATCGTCGTCGACGTCGGCCTGATGTTCCCCGAAGAGGAGATGCTCGGCGTCGACCTCGTGATCCCCGAGATCACCTACGTCATGGAGCACGCCGACCGCCTGAAGGCAGTCTTCCTCACGCACGGCCACGAAGACCACATCGGCGCGCTGCCCTTCCTGCTGAAGGAACTGAACGTCCCGGTCTTCTGCACGCGGCTCACCCGCGGCCTCGTCGAGGTGAAGCTCAAGGAGCATCGCCTGCACCAGACCGCGGTCCTCAACACCGTGGAGCCTGGCAGCGTGATCCACGTCGGTGCGTTCGACGTCGAGTTCTTCTCGGTGTCGCATTCGATCCCCGACGCGGCTGGCCTGCTGATTCACACGCCGCACGGCACGGTCGTGCACACCGGCGACTTCAAGATCGACCACACCCCCATCATGGGCCAGCACACGGACCTCACGCGCCTCGCCGAGATCGGACGCAAGGGCGCGCTGCTGCTCGCGATGGACTCCACCTATGTGGAGATCGAGGGCTACACGCCCTCGGAGCAGACGGTCGCGGACGCACTCGATCGCGTCATCGGCAATGCGCCTGACCGTGTGATCGTGACGACCTTCGCGTCGCTGATCTCGCGCATCCAGATCGTCTTCGACGCTGCCGAGAAGTACGGACGGCGCGTGTTCGTCACCGGGCGCTCGATGGTGCAGAACGTGCAGATGGCGCGCGAGATGGGCTACCTGCGCGTGCCCAACGGCGTGCTCATGACCGCCAACGAGATGAACGACCACCCGACGGCCAAGACAATCGTGATGTGTACCGGGTCGCAGGGTGAGCCGACCTCCGCGCTGACGCGCATGGCCAATGGCACGCATCAGAACATCACGATTCACGCCGATGACACGATCGTGCTCTCCTCAAGCCCGATTCCAGGGAACGAGACGCTCGTCTACAAGAACGTCGACAACCTCTTCCGCGCCGGCGCCCGCGTAATCTACAACCGGCTCGACTCGGTGCACGTGCACGGGCACGCGGCGCGCGAGGAGCTGAAGATCATTCACCGCATCGTGCGACCGAAGCACTTCATCGGCATCCACGGCGAGTACCGCCACCTGGTGCTGCACCGCGAGCTCGCGATCAGCCTCGGCACCCCCCCGGATGCGGCGCTGGTGCTCGTGGACGGTGACGTGATGGAGATCGACGAGGACGGTGCACGTATCGTCGACAAGGTGTCGGCGGAGTACGTGTATGTCGATGGACTCGGCGTCGGTGACGTCGACCACATCGTGCTGCGCGAGCGTCAGCACCTCGCGAGCGACGGCATGGTGGTGGTCGTCGTCGCGATCGACCGATCGGATGGAGCGCTGCTGCGGCCTGTCGAGGTGATGTCGCACGGCTTCGTCGGCCCCGAAGAAGAGCCGGCGATCGCCGAGGGCATTCGCACGCGCGTCACCGACATGCTCAGCGGCGAGAAGCAACATGTGGACTGGGCCGGCATCCGCGAGACGCTCAAGGATGAAGTGGCCACGTATATACACGCACAGACGAGACGGCGGCCGATGGTGCTGCCGATCACGGTGGAGGTGTAGTCCAGCACACCCAACCGGTAGCCCTGGCGGGCGGCAACCGGACGAGGAGCAACGAGGATGGCTCGATCGAGAACCCGCCGGGTGCGTGCGTCTCAGGGCGCGCAGATCCCAGACATCATGACGGTCGGCCGACAATTGCTGCGGCCGGAGGTCATCGGCACGGTGCTGGTGGTCGCCGCGACTGCGGTGATTCCCTTCTTGTTCCCGCTCGCGGAAGTGATGCGGAGCGCGCGCGATGGCATCGTGCGGGCGCTCGGCGTGCACGTGTTCACCTCGACGATCCTCATTGCGGCGCTCGGAGCGATGCTCGCGCTGCGACAGACCGAGTGGCTCACGGCCCAGCGCCGGCACATCATCGGCGCGCTGTTCCTGCTCGTGTTCTCCGAGGGCGTCCTCGGGCTCTGGTATCCGGACACCATCGTCGGCACGATCGACCTCGGAGTGCATTCCGCTGGTGGTGACGTCGGTCGCGCGTTCACGGGCAACCTCGTCGCTGGCGTGCTCTGGGGGCTGACCCTGCCGCTTGGCTTCGCACTGCTCTGGCCGCGCACGGCGCGTCGCGGACTCGAGGCGACACCGGGCCTCTCGAAGCGCTTCGGCGCGTGGGCCTGGGCCCAGCTCGTGGCCCTCGGCCTGCACCGCAAGGCTGGCAACGGCATCAAGCGTGGCTTCCGCTCGCTCACCTCGCGAGCCACGACCGTGGCGCCCGAGCGCCCTCGCACGCGTCGCCCTGCGCCTGAGGTGGCACCCGTCGACGAGATCGACACACCAAGCGATCCCGAAGACGTAGCCCTCGAGGATGAAGCGCCGGCCCCGCGCAAGCGACGCGCGCCGGAGCCGAAACCGGCTGTGCAGATATCGATGGACATGAATCGCTCTGCCGAGGAGTGGCGGCACTCCTCCGACGGCTGGCAGCTGCCCCCGATCACCGGGCTCAAGGAAGCACCGCCGGCTGTCGACAGCGCACCGGACAACGAGCTGCGCGCCAAGCTGATCGTGGACACGCTCGCGTCATTCGGCGTGGACGCTCGAGTCACCCAGATCAACGAGGGTCCGACGATCACGCAGTTCGGCGTCGAGCCCGGCTGGGACGTGCGCACGAAGTCGGTCGTCGAGCGCGATGCTGACGGCGCGGCGATCTACGAAGCCAACGGCGAGCAGCGCGTCAAAGAGGTCGAGGTCTCCCGCACGCGCATCCGCGTGAACCGCATTACCCAGCTCGCGAACGACCTTGCATTGGCCCTGGCCTCACCGTCGCTCCGCATCGAAGCGCCGGTGCCTGGCAAGTCGATCGTGGGCCTCGAGGTCCCCAACGGCGTGACGAGCATCGTGACGATGCGCTCGGTGATGGAGTCGCAGACCTTCCAGAAGGCGATCACCACGCACGCGCTACCGATCGCACTCGGTGCTGGTGTCACCGGCGAGCCCACCGTGGCCGACCTCGCGACCATGCCCCACTTGCTGATCGCCGGTGCCACCGGCGCGGGCAAGTCCGTCTGCCTCAACGCGATCATCACCTGCCTGCTGATGAACCACTCGCCCGACCAGCTGCGGTTGGTACTCGTCGACCCGAAGCGTGTTGAGCTGACCGCGTTCGAGGCCATCCCTCACCTGGCGTTCTCGAAGATCGTCGTCGACATGGACAAGGTCGTCGGCACGCTGCAGGCCGTGATCCATGAGATGGAATCGCGCTACCGCCGCTTCGCGCAGGTCGGCGTGCGCAACATCAAGCGCTACAACGAGATCACCGAGCACAACAAGCTCCCCTACTGGGTCGTCGTCATCGACGAGCTCGCTGACCTGATGATGGCAGCACCGTTCCAGGTGGAGCAGCAGCTGGTCCGTCTCGCGCAGCTGGCTCGAGCTACCGGTATCCACCTCGTGGTCGCGACGCAACGCCCGTCCGTGGACGTCGTCACTGGTCTGATCAAGGCGAACTTCCCTACGCGTATCGCCTTCGCGATGTCATCGCAGATCGACTCACGCACCGTGCTCGACCAGGGCGGCGCCGAGAAGCTGCTCGGCAAGGGTGACATGCTCTACGTGCCGACTGACGCGCAGAAGCCGATCCGGCTCCAGGGCGTCTACGTGTCGGACCCCGAGATCGAATCCGTCGTCGGCTTCTGGGGCGATGGCCGCTTCAGCGAGCTGATCCCACCGAAGCATGACGACCTGCTCCGTGAGGCCGAGCGCGAGCTCGCAGAGCTCGAGGAGCCCGCAGAGGAAGATGACCCGATGCTGACGAAGGCGCTGGACCTCGCACGCGAGAGTCAGCGCATCTCGACCTCGATGCTGCAGCGCCGGCTGCGCATCGGCTACCCGCGCGCCGCTCGCATCATGGACGAGCTCGAGATGCGCGGCGTCGTCGGCCCACCGGACGGCGCAGGCGGATCGCGCGAGGTACTCGCGCAGGACGCCCTCGACGAAGCCGAGGCTGCACAGCCACTGCCAAACCTACTGGGCACCGAGAACGAATAGGGCGAGGCGGGCTGGGGCTTGGCACCGGTGCGATCATGATCTCGACGAGAGATTGGTTGCTCGAAACGGAGGACGCCGCCCTTGAACCACAGTCACATCGCCTGTCGTATCGCTGCTCAGTGTGCCGTCCAGCCATAGTTTCTGAACTGTCCGTCGGCCCCGGTTTAGTGGTCGACACTCCTCGCGCGGCGAATGATGCCGCCGGCTGACCCGCTGAGACCGTTGCGACTGGTCAGGGTTTGATTGAATGAAGCGAGGCCCATATGGGCCTCGCTTCTTGTCCGTCTGGTGTTCGCGCGCTCAGCGCCGCATGCGGCCTCGCCGGGCTGGGCGCTGCGACCGCGTAGTCGGCTGGCCACCGCCGAATGCCTTGAGGCTCTCCGGTGAGCTGTCCACCATCTCGCGGCGCAGTTCGATGATCTGGTCGCGGAGCTGAGCGGCGCGCTCGAACTCGAGGTCGCGCGAGGCGTTCTTCATCTGCGTCTCAAGCTCGCGCACCATGCGGGCGAGCTCGTCACGCGGGAGGTCAGCGGCAGTCGTGTAGGCAGGCTGCTCCTCGGCGACGCGGAACTGGTCAGTGATGTCGCGCACCGACTTCTGGATGCCGAGCGGCATGATGCCGTGTTCCTCGTTGTACGCGAGCTGGATCGCGCGACGTCGATCAGTCTCGCTCAGCGCGTATTTCATCGAGTCGGTCATGACGTCGCCGTACATGATCACGTGACCGTCCGCGTGACGTGCGGCACGACCGATCGTCTGGATCAGCGAACCGCCCGACCGCAGATAGCCTTCCTTGTCGGCATCGAGGATGCAAACAAGCGACACCTCCGGCAGGTCAAGCCCTTCGCGCAGCAGGTTGATGCCCACGATCACGTCGTGCACACCCAGACGCAGGTCGCGCAGAATCTCGATGCGCTCCAGCGTGTCGATCTCCGAGTGCAGATAGCGCGCCTTCACGCCCATCTCGAGCAGGTAGTCGGTGAGGTCCTCGGACATCTTCTTCGTCAGCGTGGTAACCAAGACGCGCTCGTGCCGATCGGTCCGCGCCCGGATCTCGGCGAGCAGGTCATCGATCTGGCCCTTGGTCGGGCGCACCTCGATCACGGGGTCGACGATGCCGGTCGGGCGGATGACCTGCTCCACCACTTGTGTCGCGATCTCGAGCTCGTACGGGCCGGGCGTCGCGGAGACGAAGACCACCTGGTTGATGTGGCCCTCGAACTCCTCGATGTTCAGCGGTCGGTTGTCCATCGCCGACGGGAGTCGGAAGCCGTACTCGACCAGCGTCTTCTTGCGCGCGACGTCACCGTGGAACATGCCGCGCACCTGCGGGATCGAGATGTGCGACTCGTCGATGAACAGCAGCCAATCGTCCGGTAGGTAGTCGAGCAGTGTCCACGGAGTCGAGCCCGGCGGCCGACCAGCGAGGTGGCGCGAGTAGTTCTCGATGCCCGAGCAGTAGCCAGCCTCGCGCAGCATCTCGAGGTCGAAGCGCGTGCGCTCCTCGAGCCGCGCGGCAGCGAGGATCTCGCCCTGCACGCGCAGCTCCGCGAGCCGTTCAGCGAGCTCGGTCTCGATGCTCACGATCGCCTCGTCGAGGCGGCCCTTCGAGGTGACGAAGTGCTTCGCCGGATACACCGAGTGCTGTGCGACCTCGCTCAGCAACTCACCGGAGAGTGGGTCGATCGTGACGATGCGCTCGACTTCGTCACCGAAGAAATCGATGCGGACAGCAAAATCCTCGTAGACCGGGATGATGGTCAGCGAGTCGCCGCGCACGCGGAACGTACCTCGAGTTAGCGCGATGTCGTTGCGCTGGTACTGCATGTCAACGAGCTGACGCACGAGCGAGGCACGGTTCAGGCGGCGGCCCTTGTAGAAGTCAACCACGAACTTCTCGTACTCACCCGGCTCGCCCAGACCATAGATACAGGAGACCGAGGCGACGATGAGCACGTCGCGGCGCTCGAAGAGCGAACGCGTCGCCGAGTGCCGCATCTTGTCGATCTCTTCGTTGATGTCCGCGTCCTTGGCGATGTACGTGTCGCTGCGCGGGATGTACGCCTCGGGCTGGTAGTAGTCGTAGTACGAAACGAAGTACTCGACTGCGTTGTTCGGGAAGAAGTCGCGGAACTCGGCGGTGAGTTGGGCCGCGAGCGTGCGGTTCGGCGCAATCACCAGCGTCGGCTTCTGATAGCGCTGGATGATGTTCGCCATCGTGAAGGTCTTGCCGGACCCGGTCGCACCGCGCAGCGTCTGCGCGCGATCGCCGCGCTGGAGGCCACCGACCAGCGCATCGACAGCCGCCGGCTGGTCGCCGGTGGGCTGGAACGGGGTCACCAGCTCAAATGCTCGGTCGATGGTGATGGGCATAGAACTATTGTATGTCCGCCCGAGGCGCCCTCGGCTAGCCCTCCGAGGCGATCTCGCCAGGCTGGGCCTGCCGTGCGTCCTTGGTCGAGGCAGCGAACGAGACACGGTTACGGCCGCCTCGCTTCGCGTCATAGAGCGCTTCATCCGCGAGGCGCACGAGGTCCTCAGCGTCGTTCGGCGCGCAGTCCGGCGTCGTGGCCACGCCAAGCGAGATCGTGATGCGCGTCTCCGTGACGCCGTTGGTGTACTCCTGCCGTTCAATGGCAGAACGGAGCTTCTCGGCGACGACCAGTGCCTCGTCGCGGCCCGTTTCGGGCAGCATCAGCACGAACTCCTCGCCGCCGTAGCGGGCGACGATATCCGACTCACGCACGCTCGCACGCAACGTCTGCGCCGTAACGCTCAGCACGAGGTCGCCGAAAGGATGCCCGTGACGGTCGTTCACATCCTTGAAGCGATCGAGGTCCGCCATGATCACCGACATCGGGTGGCGGTAGCGGATCGAACGGCGGAACTCGATACCGAGCTGCTCGAAGAAGATGCGTCGGTTGAACAGACCAGTAAGCGCGTCCGTCGTGGCGAGGCGTTCGAGGCGCCCCGTGAGTTCACGCATCTCGGCAGCCGCATACACAAGCCGTCGTTCGCGACGCAGGGCGACGTTCCCGCTGAGCACCAGCTGACCAGCGAGGCCAACGGATGCGACGAGCAGCGCAAAGATCCAGCCACGCAGCGGAATGCCAATGAAGGTCTCACCCACATCTGCAAGACCGGCAGTCACGAGCAGCGTCACGATGCCGAGGCCAACACCGGCCAGCGTCGGCCAGGTCTCCCGGATGCGAGGCATCACGCGCCTCGCGCCTGACGTTCGAGCACGTGCCGCAGCACCTCCTCGATGCTCGCGAGCTCAGGACGGTCGCGCATCGCATCGCTGACCAGTTGCTCGGCCTCGCGGCGCGTGTACTGCAGCGCGAGCAACGCGTCGAGCGCGTCAGTGCGAATGTCCGGGGCAAAGACGCCCTCGTTGGCCTCGCCGTCGCGCAGCAGTGCTTCCTGAACGAGCTTGCCGTGCAGCCGAGCGATGATCGTGCTGGCGAGGCGATCACCGATGCCCGGCAGTTGTCGCAACGATTTTGTGTCCTCCGCCTCGATCCAGCGGGCGACCTCGGACACCGGGCGCGTCAGCGCACGCACGGCCATCGCCGGGCCGACGCCAGGCACTTCGATGAACTTGCGGAAGAACTCGCGCTCCGCGAGCCGAGGGAAACCGAACAGCGTCGGCACCGGCTGGCGGTCGGTGGCGTGCTGGAACGTGTAGACCTGCACTTCCTCGCCAAGGTGCTGTGCGGCCATCCAATCGCTCGCCAGCGCGGGCATCGAGAGCTCGTACGTGACGCCGCCGACATCCACCCACGCAACGAGTCGGTCTTCTTCCCAGCGTGTGAGCAGGCCGCGCAGCGCGACGATCACGTGCGGCTCGCGATCATCGCCTCGTGGCGGAACGTCGCGAGGCGTGTGAGCGCGATCGCGAGCGCGTCGGAGGCATCGAGCCGCTCAGGCGCAGTCGCCAGTCCGAGGTGTGCCATCACCATGCGCTGCACCTGCTCTTTGGGCGCGCCACCGAAGCCCGTCACGGTCTCTTTGATCGTGGTCGCGGGATACTCATACACGGGCACGTCGTGCGTGGCGGCAGCCAGCATCGCGGCAGCTCGAGCTTCCCCGATCGCCATCGCGCTGCGCACGTTCTGTGCGACGAAGTATTGCTCGATCGCGAGGTCGTCCGGGTGGTGCTCGTCGATCAGCGCGCCGACCGCCTCGAAGATCTCGCGCAAGCGCGTGGGGCGCGGGAGCTTGGCGTGCGAACGAAAGGTGCCGGAAGCGATGGCATTCGAGTTCACGCCGTCACCGTCAACTACGCCGTAGCCCATGACAGTGAGGCCTGGGTCAATTCCGAGGACGCGCCGGCCCAAGCCCGTAGCAGCCTGACCGGGCACCGGCGGCATCGTTACATCGCCTCGAGCACTGACTCCGGGAAGTCCGCGTTCGTGAACACCTTCGACACGTCATCGAGGTCATCGAGGCGCTCGAGCAGTTTCAGCGTCTGAATCGCAGCCTTCTCCTCGAGCGAGACGGTCTGCTTCGGCACGCGCGCCACCTCGGCCCGCGTCACCTTATAACCAGCCTTCGCCAGCACCTCGCGGACGGCTTCGAGCTCACCCGGCTCCGTCAATACTTCGACATCGGTCTCGTCGACCGAGACATCCGAGGCACCCGCCTCGATCGCCGCGAGCTCGACCTCGTCCGTGTCCTTACCAGTTGCGTCGACCTCGATCACGCCGCGCGTCTCGAAGAGCCAGGAGACGGAGCCGTTGTCTGCCATGTTGCCGCCACCGCGTGAAAACGCGGCGCGAATGTCGGCAACGGTGCGGTTTCGGTTGTCAGTCACCGTATCGATGATCACCGCGGTGCCGCCGGGCCCGTAGCCCTCGTAGGTGATCTCCATCAACAGGTCGGTGTCGCCGCCACCCACGCCGCGCTGGATCGCGCGCTGGATGTTGTCGTTCGGCATGTTGTTGTCGCGGGCGTTCTGCACCACCAGGCGCAACCCCGCGTTCATCGCGGGGTCCCCACCGGCCGGGCCGCGGGCCGCCATCGTGATGTCACGCGCGAGCTTCGTGAAGAGCTGCCCGCGCTTGGCGTCGAGCGCGCCCTTCTTGTGCTTGATTGAGGACCATTTGGAGTGACCGGACACTGCACACCCTCCGGAGCTGCAACGCGCACATGCTAACAGCCGGGTTCCCGAGGCGGAACGGACGTTCCTACCCAGCCACGGCCACCAGTTACGGGACCAGCGTGATGTTGTCGAGCAGGTGGGTCGGGCCGAAGGCGACCGCCAGCGAGAGCAGCGCGGGCTGCTCGACCGGATCGGCCAGCTCCCGCAGCGTCGAGGCGTCCGAGAGCGACACGTAGTCGATGGCGGCCAGCGACTCCTGCTCGATGCGGCGGCGGACCGAATTCCGCAGCGCCTCGGGGTCGCGAACGCCGTCCTGGAACGCCGCCTCGGCCTGGCGCAGACCCGCCGACAACGAGGCGGCCTGCTGCCGCTGCTCCGGGCTGAGGTAGATGTTTCGAGATGAGCACGCGAGCCCGTCCGGCTCGCGGACGATCGGGCAGCCCACCACCGTGATCGGCATCAGCAGGTCGCGTGCCATCCCCTGGATCACCGCGAGTTGCTGCGCGTCCTTGCGACCGAAGTAGGCAAAGTCGGGCTGCACGATGTTGAACAGCTTGGCGACGACCGTGGCGACGCCGATGAAGTGACCGGGCCGCCGGGCACCCTCCAGCACGTCCGTGAGGCCGTCCATGTGGATGCGCGCGGTGTCACCCTCGGGGTACATCTCCGCGACCGTCGGGATCAGCACGGCATCCACGCCGGCCGCCTCGAGCAGTTCGAGGTCGTGCTCCTCGTTGCGCGGGTAGCGCGAGAAGTCCTCGCCAGGGCCGAACTGGGTCGGGTTCACAAAGATCGAGGCGACCACCGTGCCGCACTCAGCGCGCGCGGCATCGACCAGCGAGATGTGACCGCGGTGCAGATAGCCCATCGTCGGCACAAGGCCCACAAGCCCGGACGCCTCGTGACGAGCCGCCCGCAGTTCAGCGACAGACCGAGCGACGAGCACGCCTACTCCTTGGCAGCGCTCCCGTGACGCTCGATGTCCGTGCGCACCGGGTCGGGCGCGTAGCCGCCCTCGTCGCCGATGTCACTGTTGCCAACCGGACGCGTGCCACGAGGTGGCATCGGGGCCGGCTCGTCGGCGCGCTGAATCGTCATGCCCTCGATACGCTCGCGCATCGCGTCGTCGAGCCCGAACGACTCGGCTGCCGTCGGGAACGCGCCCGAGACGACCTCGTCGCGGTACTCCTCGAACGCAGCCCGGATCAGCTCCGCACCGTCGAGGAAGCGACGAGCGTGCTTGGGCTTGAAGTCCTGGAACAGGCCGAGCAGATCGTGGACGACCTGCACCTGGCCGCTGGTGTACGGGCCCGCGCCAATGCCGATCGTCGGCACGCGTAGCTGCTGCGTGATCTTCGCACCCATCTCAGCAGGCACCGTCTCGAGCACGACCGCGTACGCGCCCGCATCCTCGAGTGCCTTCGCGTCGGCCATCAGGCGCACCCGATCACGCGGCACCTTGCCCTGCATGCGCCAGCCACCGAACGCGTTCACCGACTGCGGAGTGAGACCGATGTGGCCCATCACCGGAATGCCGGCCGCAACGAGGTGTCGCACGATCTCCGCAGACCGCTCGCCACCTTCGAGCTTCACAGAGCCCGCGCCGGTCTCCTGCATGATGCGGACGGCGTTCTTCATCGCGTCCTGCCATCCGCCCTGGTAAGAGCCGAACGGCATGTCGACGACGACATGTGCGTGATCGGTGCCACGTACGACCGCCGCACCGTGGCGAATCATGTCGTCGACGGTGACAGGCAGTGTGGACTCGTAGCCGAGCACCACCATGCCGAGGGAGTCGCCCACGAGCAGGACCGGAATCCCCGCTTCGTCAGCGATGCGCGCAGTCGAATAGTCGTAGGCAGTGAGCATCGTGATCTTCTCGTCACGCTCGCGCATCGCCTGGATGTCAGTGACCGTGACCCGCTTCACAGGGCTCATCGCGACCCCTCCTCGCTGCTGACCGCCACATACCGAGTGCCATGCTCGATGTGGTCGGTGCGCTCGACGATGCGGTTCGAGGTGTCGACATGCACCAACCGAGGGTGGTACGTGTCGAGCTGCTCGCTGGGGATACCTTCGTAGGCCAGGATGATCACGAGGTCGCCGGGATGCACGAGGTGTGCCGCGGCGCCGTTGATCCCAATCACCCCGGACCCGGCCGGCGCGGCGATCGCGTAGGTCGTGAGCCGCTGACCGTTGGTGATGTCCAGGACGTGCACCTGCTCAAACTCGGCGATGCCCGACGCCTCCATCAGGCTCTCATCGATGCTGATGGAGCCGACGTAGTGCAGGTCCGCCTGAGTGACAGTGGCACGATGAATCTTGCCGCGCAGCATCATCCGCATAGCGGACTGGATTCAGTGCAGAGGTACGAGTGGGCTGAGAACCGCGATCGCGGTCCTCGCGAAGTGCGAGGCATCAAGACGCTCCCGTCTCGGTCATCAGATCCAAGCGGTTGGGTCGTGCGGAGGGTCTACGCCAAGCGCACGTGAGCTACCGCCAGTATAGATGGGCCAAAAGGGGTGTCAAACGAGGCAGATCTAGGCCCCGGCGCGGAACTCCGCGGCCGAGGGCACCCCGGCGAGTCCAGTCGCCTCGGTCACCCCGCGCAGCACTGCACGCTCGACCGCCCGCGTCGCGAGGGCTTCGAGGGCGCTGTAGCCAGCCTCGTCCACCTCGACCTCACCCGTCGCGAGGGTAAACAGCGTGTCGCCGTCGCCCCGCGTGTGCGCCGGCCAGATCGTGCGCGCGAACCCGTCGTGACACACCGTCGCGAGGCGGTTCACCTGGGTCTTGGTCAGCCTCGCGTTCGTCGCGACGACGCCAATGGTCGTGTTGCCCGGATCGGGCTCGGCCGGCTGGGCGGAAGCGCCGGGGCGGCGCCCCTGCCGCAGCAAACGCTCGATGCCGAGAAACCGCCCGTTGTCGCCTCGAGGCCCGGCGATCACCCGCCCGTTTCGAGGATCGCGAATAGCGCCGACGGCGTTCACGGCCACGACCGCACCGGCGACGACGCCGCCGGGCAGCAGCTCGCTCGCCGTGCCGATGCCGCCCTTGAGGCGGCGGTCACCACCGCCGATCTTCGCGACGGTCGCACCGGTCCCCGCCCCCACCGTGCCCTGTGCAACAGCGCCAGCACGAGCAGCGCGAGCCGCTCGATAGCCAGCCTCGTCGCTCGGGCGTCGAGCCAAGCCCAGCGTGAGGTCGAACAGCACGGCTGCCGGCACAATCGGGATCACCTGGCCCGCGAACTGCAGACCGATGCCCTGCTCCTCGAGGTAGCGCATCACGCCCCCGGCAGCATCGAGGCCAAACGCAGAGCCGCCCGTGAGCAGTACCGCGTGCACCTCCTCGACCAGGTTGCCGGGGCGCAGCAGATCGGTCTCGCGTGTACCGGGCGCGGCACCGCGCACGTCGACGCCACCGACCGCGCCGTTCGCGCAGATCACGACGGTGCAGCCGGTCGCGGCGCGGCGGTCAGTCCAGTGACCGACACGAATGCCCGGGACGTCGGTGATGGCGTCTCGATATTCCGGCATGAGGCTGATGGCTGGCTTAGCTGGCAGCAGCGACGACGCGACGCGCAGGCAGCGCCTGCTCGATGAACTCGATGCAGTGGCGCATGTACGCATCCGGCACGCGGCGGTAGGCCGCGCAGTGACCGGCACCGGGCACGCGCCACACCTCGTTCTTCGCGTTCAGCGAAGCGGCCGCAATGTTGAGCGAGTGCGACACGGGCGCGAGGCGGTCCGCCTCGCCGTGGATGAACAGAATCGGGACCTTCGAGGACTCCGCGACCGCCTGCAACGGCTGCACCGAGTCAGGGTCAGCACCAAACCGTCGGCGCGCGAACCGCACCGCGAGGTCAATCGTGGGACGCGGGAAGCGTGACCAGCGGCGACGCAGGTAGTCGCGCGCGGACGAGAACGGCGAGTCGGCAACCACGAGGTCGACGTCAACGCCGAGCGACGCTGCGACGATCGCGATCGATCCACCCATGCCGAAGCCGTGCAGCACGACCGGCAGGTGTGGCACACGCTGGCGTGCGAACTTCGCCGCAGCGGCGACATCACGCAGCTCGCGGGCACCCATGGTGTCGCGCATGCCGGCCGACTCACCTCGACCGCGCAGGTCGAAGGCGAGCACGTTCATGCCGCGGTGCAGGTAGTCACGCTGGAGCTGCAGCAGGCCCGGCGAGCGGTCGGAGCGTGTGCCCTCCGCGTCGTGTACCAGCACGACCGTGGCACGTGCGCCCGGCGACTCCATGAACCAGCCCAGCAGGTGCACGCCGTCCTCCGCAGAGAACTGCACCTCGTCATACCGCAGACCGAGATCCGCCGGTGTCCCCTCGACGCGCCGCCGCCGGGCACGAGTGGATGTATCGGCGAGGTACACGGCCGCCCCGACGTGCGCGATGAACAGCGCACCGAGTGCGGCGATGACGATCCAGACCATGGGCAGTCGTTCCTTACGGGTGTGCCCTGCCACGGGCAGCCGAGGAAGAGTAGCCCGCCCCGCCGTGCCGGAACAAGTAGGAAAACTCGCCTTGCGATTATGTGAAGTTTTGCGTGCGTTCCATCTCAACCGCGTGCTAGCCTCGATGTGCGGGCAGGCGTGCTCGTGGACTGGGGTTACGTGTTATGAGGTGCCTGGGGCTGCTGCGCGCCACGCTCGTGGCGATATTCCTGCTGGTTGGCTTCCTGGCGCTCCCCGCGCAGCACGCGCGGGCCTTCGAGGACGACACCTTCGTCCCGCCCGACCTCTACGAACCCGTCGCGCACGAGCTCGAGGCCGGCGGCGACGTGCGCTCCTCCGCCGTCCAGGGCGTCTTCGGCACCGATGAGCGCGTTCAGGTCTCCCAGACCACTGCCGCCCCTTATTCGATGATCACCTTCATCCTCACCGAGTGGTCGGACGGCAGCGTCTCGAGTTGCTCCGGCTTCATGGTGGGCCCCCACACCGTCGGCACCGCCGGTCACTGCGTCTTCGACCGCTCGGAGCGCCTCGGCTGGGCCAAGCGCGTGCTCGTCTCCCCGGGCGCCAACGGCACTCAGAAGCCGTACGGGACCTTCTTCGCGACCTCTGTCGCCTCGGTCGCTGGCTGGACGCAGGCGAGCCGCACGACGCCGTCCGTCGACTTCGCGGCGATCACGCTCGCGACCGACGTCGGGACGACGACCGGCTCCTTCGGCCTCACGCCCGAGACCGACGCCGCGCTGCAGGCCGGCTCGTTCACCGTCGCTGGCTATCCCGGCGACAAGAGCTCGGCGTCCCTCTGGAGCGCCGCCGGACCGATCGACCGCGCCGACTCTGGCCTCGTGTACTTCCGTCTCGATGTCACGCACGGCAACAGCGGCGGCCCGATTTGGGAGCAGACCGCGAGCGGTCCGAGCGTCGTCGGGATCGTCGAGGGCGGCACCAACACCACCAACATCGGCGTGCGTATGTCGCAGGCAGTGATCGACCGCTACCGCGGCTGGGCCGGCGGCTCGAACGACACGCCGTCGATCACGCCGAACGTCCCATCCTCCATCGCACCGCCGACCCCGCGCACCCTGAGCGCGAGCCCAAGTTCGCTCGCCGCACCGACCGGCCAGACCGCGTACTCCGTGCTCAAGCTCGGCGCCACCGAGGGCGCTGGCGACCTCGTGCTGCGCAGTTCCGGCGGCACGTTGAACATCGATGGACTGCTTTCGCCGATCTCATGCGCCGGCGGCACGAAGCTCTGCGCGGGCGTCACCGGCAGCGGCACCGCCACCGTGACCATCCCTGACAGCGCGAACGACCTCTCATCGCTGGCGATCACGCTCGCCGGCACCGTCGTTCGAGATACCACCGTCACAGTCACGGCGACGCAGGGCACCGGCAGCTCGCCGTGGCAGCTCGCGATTCCCGTGACGGTGAAGGCGGGCAACACGCTCGG
>JBAXNX010000010.1:0-15276 GCA_037133575.1 Chloroflexota bacterium | reverse complement strand
AGCGCGAGCGCGATCAGCACGAGGTAGTGCGGGATCGCCAGGAACCACTTCACCAGCGGTAGCCACTGATTGAGCTGCTCGACATTCGGCTCATCGATCTCGAGGTGCACCGCCTGCTCTGCATCCGTCGACGGGTACTCGTCAGAGAGCAGCGCCACGTATGCCGTCACGCGCGTCGAGAAGCGCGAGACCTCGCGGTTCCACTCGAACCACCAGCGCGGATACTTCCGGCGCGCCACGATCATGAGGATCGTCGGCACCACGACCAGCCCGCCGGTCGCGGCCATGCCTCGCAACTCACCGCCGTCGCGTCGCATCTCCTCGCCACCACCACCGCCGCCGAAGCCACCAGTCAGGGTCATAAGAATGATGAAGATCGGGATGACCGCGAGTAGCCGGAAGAACACCGAGACGCGCTCACGAGGCACGCTCGGATAGTCGATCTCGAGCCGTACCGGATACGGCGCATCACCAGCGGGTACAGGAGCAGGAGTCATCGACGGAAAGTCAGTCACGGACGCGCACCGTTCTGCGCGCCGGGATAGGACGAGCGCGCGGCTCAGCCTAGCACGCGGATGTCGAGGCGCTGACTACGCGGGTACGCCAACCGAGTCGAGCGCCGACAGCCAGATCGCGTTGCCATCGTCACCACCGAGCAGCGCCTCACACGCCCGCTCCGGGTGCGGCATCATCCCCAGCACATTGCGACCCTCGTTCAGGATGCCCGCGATGTTGCGCAGTGAGCCGTTCGGGTTCGCCTCGATCGTCACGTTGCCATCGGCGTCGGCGTAGCGGAACGCGACGCGCCCCTCCGCCTCGAGCATGTCGAGCGTCTCGTCGTCCGCGAAGTAGTTGCCCTCGCCATGCGAGATCGGCACGGCCAGCGCCTGGCCCGGCTCGATGCCTTGAGTGAACGGTGAGTCGTGATTCGCGGCCACCAGGTGCGTCGGCATGCAGCGGAACTGCAGCGACTGGTTGCGCATCAGCACCCCCGGCAGCAGGTCGGCCTCGCACAGGATCTGGAAGCCATTGCAGATGCCGATGACCAGGCCGCCCGCCTCGGCGTGCGCGCGTACCGCATCCATCACCGGTGAGAAGCGTGCGATCGCGCCGCAGCGCAGGTAGTCCCCATACGAGAAGCCGCCCGGCAGCACGACCAACTCGTCGGCCGCAAAGATCGGCGACTCGCGATGCCACACACGCGCCGCCTCGATGCCAACGGTACCGAGCGCATAGATGCAGTCGCCGTCGCTCCAGGTACCGGGGAACACAACCACTGAGGCGTGCATCAGACCTCCGCGCTGGGGATTCGCTCTCAGTATATCGAAGCAGCCCGTAACGGCTGCACGACCGGCTACTCCTCGTCGCTCGGGGGGTTGGGCGTGTCCTCGTCGAGCTCGGCCAGCGAGCCCGCAGGTGGGCCCGTGAGCGCTGGGCGGCTCGCTGGCCCCCCGGCGATCGCCCCCACCACGCGCGGCTCATCGAGGCGTGCCGTGCGCCGCGTCGCCAGCTCGCGCGCAGTCGGTTCCGGGTACTCGATGCGCGGGTGATAGACAGCGTTCAGCATCCCGGCGAACGAGTCAGCCACCACCCGCAGGTCGCGCAGCGAGATCGAGCACTGGTCAAACTGACCCTCCTCGACGCGCTCACGGATCACCGCCTCGACGATCTCGCGCACCCGCTCCGCCGAGTGGTCCGAGCTCGCGCGCACCGTCGCCTCCGTCGCGTCCGCCAGCATCACGAGCGCCGCCTCGCGGCTTTGCGGGCGCGGGCCGGGATAGCGGAACAGCTCAGGGTCGACGGCCGCGTCGTCCGCGGCTGCACGGCGATAGAAGAACACCGCGAGCCGCGTGCCGTGGTGCTGAGGGATGAAGTCGACAACGGTCTCGGGCAGCCCCGCCTCGCGCGCGATCTCCACGCCAGCCGTCACATGCCGCAGGATCACGCGCGTGCTCTGCAACGGGTCGAGCGTGTCGTGCGGATTCGTCTCGCCACTGTTCTCGACGAAGAACGGCGGCGCCACCAGCTTGCCGACGTCGTGGTAATACGCACCGATGCGCACGAGCAGCGGGTCAGCCCCGATGCGCTCCGCCGCACGTTCGGCGAGGTTACCCACGACAATCGAGTGCTGGAACGTCCCCGGCGCCTCGTCCTGCAAGCGTCGCAACAACGGCTGACTCAGCTGCGTGAGCTCCATCAGCTCCACGCGCGTCACCACGCCGAACCGCCGTCGCAGCACCATGAACAGCACGAACACAATCACCGTTGTCAGCACGCCGCTCACGAGCGCAGCGCCGGCCATCCACGCCGGATCCCAGATACCACGATTCGCATCGATCAGCCACACCACACCGAGCGCGACCAGCTCGGTGACCGCCGCAACCGCGCTCGCGAAGACGTAGTGATGCAGTCGGCTCGCTCGCGCCGAGGTCAGTACACCGGCGTACGAGGCCGCGCCAAACCCGAGCAGCACGCGCGCGACCTCAAGCCCACCCGTCGCATCGCCCTGCGTGAGCGGCAGGTACGTAGCGATAAACGCCGCCATCACCGGCACTAGCACCGCGACCAGCAGCGCAATCCCGGTATCGAGCAGGATCGCAGCGATCATCGGCGCCGCTGCGAGGGGCAGCGCATAGACCAGGAACTGGCGATCGAGGTCAGGCAAGGCGTAGGCGAACACCACCTTCGTCACCAGCGCGGGCACCACGATCAACGCTACAAACAGCAGCTGCCGTGGCCC
The DNA here is from genome assembly GCA_037133575.1 of Chloroflexota bacterium. Taxonomy (GTDB): domain Bacteria; phylum Chloroflexota; class Dehalococcoidia; order UBA2979; family UBA2979; genus RH-chloro-G1. The sequence goes on along the minus strand of JBAXNX010000010.1, from coordinate 12,536 downwards.
GCTCTGCAGCGAGGTCGGCTGCGCCACGAACACGTACCCACCCACCGCCGCCGCCACGAGTAATGCGAGCACGCCCGCTGCGACCACATCGGTCGTGCGAATCCCCACCGGGATCAATCCAGAGTGCTCGATCAGCTCGATGTCCGCGGCGCTGAGCTGCTGCCCTTCAGTGACGAGCACCTCACCGCGCGCGTGCGAGACGTGTACCGGCGGCTGACCCTTGCGCGCCTCATCACGCAACGCCGTCGTGCGCTGCGCATCAACCACCAGCGTCGGCACGACGAGCGGCGCGAGCAGCTCGTTGATTGCGCCGACCTCGGACACCCCGAGCGCTGGCGACAGAAAGCCTGTCGCGCGCACCCGCGCTGCCGGCAGGTCGGTGTCGCGCAGCGTGCCGGACATCACACGCCCGAGTGCGGCTCGCGCGTCCGAGGCGATCAGCGACCACCGCTCATCGCTTGCGCCCACGATCGCCGCAGCAGCGGATGCCGTGAGCTTCGTCGGCAACGCACGCACCGACACCTCGCGTCCACTGGTCGACAGCGAGGAATCGCTGCGCACTTGCTGGATCGCCGCCAGCTCGCGGTCGAGCTCAGCGATCTCGCGATCACGCACGGATGGATCGAGGACGAGCACGTCCGGGACGGCGTTCGCCGCCTCATTGCGCACCTCGGTCGTGCGCGCCATCGAGTCGTAGGAGATCGCCCGCGGCGCCGTCAGCGTCCAGGGCGCACGTGCGCTCACCTCGAGTGATGCCGTGCTCGGGAACCACGGGAACAGCACGCCCGCAACGAGCACTGCCACGACCAGCCCGAGCGTGATCGCCGCCTCGCGCCCGATGCGCGGAACCCCGCGCACGGTCAGCCCATCACGGCTGACGCTCATGCCCCGCCAAGCACCGATCGCACCAGTGCCTGCACTCGAGCCCCATCCGCGCGGCCGGCGACCTGCTTCATCAGCGGCCCCATCACCTTGCCGAAGTCCTTCGCCCCGCTCGCGCCCGACTGCGTGACCGCCGCGCTCACCAGCGCCTGCAGCTCGTCATCCGAAAGGTCGGCCGGCAGGTACGAGAGGATCAGGTCGAGCTCTTCCTGCTCATGGTCGACGAGGTCCTGCCGGTGGCCCGCTGCGAACTGCTCAATCGACTCGCGCCGCTGCTTCGCCTGCTTCTGCAGCGTCGTGATCGCCTCGTCATCACTGAGCTCGTGCCCGAGCGCGATCCGCTCGTTACCGAACGCCGCGATCAGCAGCCGCAAGATGTCCCGGCGCCGCGCATCGCCGCTGCGCATCGCGTCGGGCAATTCGTTCTGGATCTGCTGGACGAGCGGCATAACGATTCCTCCACGGACGAGCACCGGCGCACTCGATGATGCCAGAGCCGAGCAATACGAGGACGCTCGCAGCGCGATACCGGCACAGACAGTACGAACAGATAGCAAGAACCCCGGCAATTGCCGGGGTCTCACGATGAGCGCTAGTGCGCTGCCTGGGTGCGGATGGCCTTGCGCAGCTTGCGGATGCGGGAGGCTTCCTGCTTCTTGCGAAGGACCGAGGGCTTCTCGAAATACTCGTGTCGGCGGGCGTCGGTGAGGATGCCGTCTGCCTGCACGCGCTTGTTAAAGCGCTTGAGAGCCGACTCGAGCGACTCCATCTCTCCGATTTGAACGTCACTCATTGCTGAGAAATCACCCCCTCCCCGCAAGATTGAGATCGAAACAGGCGTCGAGCCTAAGCGAGCCTCACGTACGCGCTGAACGCGTCTCGTGAGGCTCGCAAACGGTCAGAAACCTGGAACGAACTAGTCAGCCGACGGCAGGACCTTGGGCTGGAGCTCTTCCATACCCTTGCCATCGATGTTCAACGCGCAGTCACCGGCCTTGATGCAGAGCAGCTCAATGCCGGAGCCGGGCTCCTGGTAGCGCTTTCCGAGTGCAGCCATGAGTGTTCCCTATCCCTTAGAGCTGCTCGAGCTCGGTGTCGTCGTGCTTCAGCGTGCCATCGCCGCCCTTGGTGGCGATGAACTCGGCGCCGCACTTAGGGCAGCGGTACCGCTTTCCAGTCACAACAGCCATTCGTGTCCCCCTCCGCCGGCGAACGCCGACTCCGCTCGCTACTGCAGTGTCTTGATGTACTCGACGATCGCAGTCACCTGCGCGTCAGTGAGCTTGTCCTTGAAGGTCGCCGGCATGAGGCCGTTGGCGAAGCCCTTCACGAGCTTAGCACCGGGATTGACGATCGACTCCTTCAAGTAGGCGTCGTCCGCCTTTGCCGTCGAGCCGTCCGCCAGCGCGACATCGTGACCCGACAGGCCCTTCCACGTCGGACCAACGCCCGCCGCACCACCGGTCGAGTGACACGCGGTGCAGCCGTTGGTCGTCGCGAGGGTCTTGCCCTCGGCCGCCGGGCTACCGGCTGGAGCCGCGGGCGCAGCGCCACCGGCTGCAGGAGCCGCCGCGGCAGCGCCACCAGCGGGCGCCGCCTTGAACGGGTCCCGACCACGGATGTCAGCAGCGTTGTCAGCGGTGAACTGCCCGCAATTCTTCTCGGTCAGACTGAGTCCAGCCGGATCCGCCAGGATGTCCTTGGCGGTGACACTGACTTCGATATCGTGCTCGGTGCCGATCTCCTTCACCAGGTCCCAGCGGCCCTCGGTGATCATCGTCACGAGCTGGTGCACCTGCGTGTCGGAGAGCGAGCCGCCGAAGCGCTGCGCCCACAGCGGCATGAAGGTGTTCGTGCGACCGCATGAGATCGTGTTGAACAGGAAGTTCGTCACGGCATCCGCCTCGCCCTGCGGGCTCGGAGGTGCACCGCTCGGGTCGTGCTCGCCGATGATGCGGAACGCCGGACGGTTCAACACCGGGCCGACGTGGCCCTCGCCTTCGAGACCGTGACAGCTACGGCAGTTGTTCACGAACAGACGCGCGCCACGCTCCGCGATGCGATCGGTGATCTCGATGCGAGCCTCAGCCTGGCGCGTGCTCTCGTAGCCGATGTACCCGCCAAACATCAGGATGGCGAGCAACACCGTGCCGATCATGATGTTGACCTGCTTGCTGGTGTTCATCGCCCCACCAATCCAGATGCCGCCCGCTGCGTCATTCGATTAAGCCGGCAGACCCGGGAACTGCTTCGCGCGCTGTGGGTTGTCCGGGCCACCCGACGTGCGCGCACCGGTCTGCACCGTGACATTGCCAGCAGCGTCGACCTCGATCTGCATCGTGTCCATCGGGCGCGGCGCCGGACCGAACACGCGGACGCCGGCCTTCGTGTACGTCGAGCCGTGACACGGGCAACGGAACCAGCCCTTGTCGCCCTCGTACTCGAACTCTGGGCGCCACGGCACCGTGCAACCAAGGTGTGGGCACTTGTGCCAGAGCGCGATCAACCCGCTGCCGCCGCCGCTGCCACCAGCGCGCGTCTCCTTCGGGTCGAGGTTCGTGACGTAGAACTGGCCATCGAGGAAGTGCTTCGGCTCGGCGCCCTTCTTGTAGTCCGTGATCTTGCCGGCAGCCACCGGGCCACCGAAGCCGCGCACACCGCGCGGATACAAGAAGTCCACGAACAACCCAACGGAGCCGAGCAGCGCCAGGCCAAGACCGCCCAGGAACGATCCGCGGATGAACGAGCGACGGCTCGCCTCCATGTCGGGACGGGTAGCCAGCGCACCAGGGACATTGGTCTCGGCGACGGTGCGACGCGCAGCAAGCGCCTCGCGCCACGTCTCCATCGACTCGCCAGCGGCGGGCGACTCACCCATGTCGGGCGGCGTGGTTCGGGGTGTGGTCATCGATTGATCTCCGTACCCAGCCCTAGGAAACCGGCGGCTTCACGAGCCACGGCGGGAGCAATTCCATGCCCTGGCCGCGGAACGCGGTACCGACCAGCGTCAACACGACGTACACGGCGATGAAGCCAGCGAACTGCGCGATCATGTGGTCGCGCCGCGTCTTCGCCTCGCCGGTCTTCCACAGCACGATGGACAAGATGATCGGCAGGCCGATCATCGTCGACACCGGGATAATCTGCGCCACGATCAGGCCGGGGATGTCGAGCGACAGACCAAGCTTCGGCAGGCCCAGCAGATCCGTCCGCAGGAACGGGTCGAGGTTGATGTCACGCATCGAGGCTGGCCACGGCAGGTCGTTCTGTAATGAACGCGTCGTCCGGATGAAGTTCAGCGCTACCGGCCACTTGCCGTGCGTCAGACCTTCGAAGATGCGCACGTGAATCGAGGCGTCGAAGAGGATCAGCAGAATGCTGCCGATCGAGCCGACCGCCGTACCGATCCACATCAGGCGCCACGCGTTCGGCGTAGACAACCACTCGCCCTGACCCTCGTGGGACTGGTCGTAGTAGGGAATCGCGCCGAGTGCGACCAGGGCCACCGTCGGCACGATCACGCCCGCGAGCGCCGGGTCCATGTGCAGCAGCAGCTCCTGAAGGTTCAGGAAGTACCACGGTGCCTTGGACGGGTTCGGCGTCACGGCCGGGTTCGCACGGTCGAGCAACGGCGCGTCGATCGTGATCGACAGCGCGGTCAGCGCCAGCAGGAACACCATCGCCGCGATGAACTCGACGAAGACGAGATCCGGCCAGACCAGCAATTCCTCGTCACGCGCACGTCGCGCCTTTGCGCGGACGGCGGGGGACTCGGCGGTCTCCTGAGCTGCAGCAACCATCGTTCAGTTCCCCCGGCCTACAGCGGCCTGGCCAGTCCGCCGTCACGGCGGATGCGCCAGAAGTGCACGGCCATGAAGGTCGCCGCCAGCAGCGGCAGGCCGATCACGTGCAGCGTGTAGAAGCGGATAAGAGCGTTCGGGCCGACCTCGAAGCCGCCGATCAGGGCGAACTTGTTCGGCGGGCCGAGCACCGGCGCGGAACCAACCATGTTGGTACCGACGGTGATAGCCCAGAACGCGAGCTGGTCCCACGGCAGCAGGTAGCCGGTGAAGGACAGCAGCAGCGTCAGCACCAGCAGCACGACGCCGACGACCCAGTTGAACTCCCGAGGCGGCTTGTACGCGCCCGTGTAGAACACGCGCATCATGTGCATCAGCACCATGATCACCATGCCGTGCGCCATCCAGCGATGCAGGTTGCGCATCAGGAAGCCGAATCGGACGTCGGTCTCGAGGTGCAGGATGTCCTCGTACGCCCGTTCAACGGACGGCACGTAATAGAACATCAGCAGCACGCCAGTGATGGTCAGACCGAGGAACAGGAAGAACGAAAGGCCACCCAAGCAGTAGGTGTGGGTGATTTTGACGTGGGTGCGGTGGATACGAGTCGGGTGCAGGTGCAGGAAGACGTTCGTAGCGACCACGAGCATCTGGTTACGCGGAGTGTTCGGGTAGCCACTGCGGAAGATCGACCGCCACACGTAGTTGTGGAAGAGGGCGTCGTACAGCCGGTCGCCCATGCTGCGCGACTCGGGGCGCTCAGTCGTCGCCATCGGTCATCCCCTCAAGCTGCCTACAGGCCCGAAAACCGGCCTAGGCTTCCCAGTACTTACCCAGCACAACCATGATCGCGAGCGCCGAGAAAATGGTGACAACCACCCCGACCAGCTCGAGCGTCTCACCAACTTCGCCAAGGATCATGGCGCTGTCCTTCCAGCCCGGCGTTAAAACCGTGCTCGATTTCACAAACCTTCGGGATACTAGTCAGCGCCCAAAGTAAGGTCAAGGCAATCAGTGCTGGCCAGACGAGGCCCCACGCTGCACCTTCGGAATACCACCAACACGCAGGCGCCAGAGACCGCGCAGGTCCTCGGTCGCCGTCGAGATAATGTGCACGCGCGTGTCCGTGTCCTCTTCCCAGCGCACCGGCACCTCCCGCAGACGGTACCCGTTCTGCTGCGCGATCAGCAGCAGCTCCGAATCGAAGAACCACCGCGTGTCCTTCACGAGCGGCACGAGGGCGTGCGCAGCGTCGCGCCGGATCGCCTTGAACCCACACTGGGCGTCCGAGACATGCAGTCCGCCCAGCACGTTCAGAATCGTCACGTAGGTACGCGAGATGAACTCGCGCTTGAACCCGCGGTGCGTCTGCGAGAGCCGGTGCAGGCGCGTCCCATAGGCGACGTCCGCCTCGTTATTGGCGAGCGGGTCGATCAGTGCTGGGAGGTGCGCTAGGTCAGTGGAGAGGTCGACGTCCATGTACGCGCACACGTCGGCCGGTGAGGTCAGCCAGGCCACCCTCAGGGCGATGCCACGGCCCTTTACGGGGATGTGCAGCGCCGCCACCTGGCCTGGGTGCTCGGCCTCGAGCTGGCGGGCCACATCGAGCGTACGGTCCGTCGAGGCGTTGTTCGCCACGACAATCCGCCACTGGTGCTCCGGGTGCACCGAGAGGAAGGCGAGCACGCGCGCGATGCTGTCTGCCAGCACATGCTCTTCGTTATAGACGGGGATGACGATGTCGACGGTGGCCATGGGCGGATCCTAACGGTGAGGAGACGCCCCGCGCCCCCGCTTCGTCCCAGTATCTAGGACGCAGTATCGAGGCACGGCCTAGTGACGGAAGTGCCGTGCCCCCGACGTAACGAGCGCCATGTTGTGGGTGTTCGCCGTTGCGATCGACTCCTCATCACGGATCGAGCCGCCCGGATGCACCGCTGCTGTCACCCCGGCTGCCGCTGCCACCTCGATCGAGTCCGGGAACGGGAAGAACGCGTCCGAGGCCATCACAGCGCCCTTCGCCAGCGCACCGGCGCCGGCCACGGCCAGCCGCGCGCTCTCGACGCGATTCGGCTGCCCGGAGCCCATCCCGACCATCACGCCGTCCTTCACGAAGACGATGGCGTTCGACTTCACGTGCCGGCAGACCATCCACGCCACATCGAGGTCGCTCAGCTCTTGCGCCGACGGCTCACGCGAGCTCGTCACCGCAAAGGCCTGCTCGTGCGAGGTGTCTGCGTCCTGCACCAGCACGCCACCACGCACCGAGCGCACTTCATGGCGCGTGCGACCGAAGTCGCCCAGCGGCGCCTGCAAAATGCGCAGGTCCGCGGACTTGCGACGCAAATGTTCGAGTGCGCCCGGCTCGAAGCCCGGCACGATCACGATCTCGAAGAACATCCGCACGCCCGCAACCGGGCTCAGCACGTCGCGCAGCGCTGTCGCCAGCTCCATGTCGAGCGGCCGGTTGATCGCCACGATCCCGCCGTACGCCGAGATCGCATCGCCCTGCGTCAGCGCGCGCTCGTATACCGCCGCCAGCGATTCGCCATCCTCGGCGACCGCGAAGCAGCAGGGGTTGGTGTGCTTGATGATCGCCACTGCCGGACGTGGCGACTCCGCAACGAGGTTGTACGCCGCGTCAGCGTCGAGGAAGTTCGTGTACGACATCCCCTTGCCATGCAGCTGCTCATATCCGCCGATCCCCTCGACCGGCGTGCGCACAGAGTCGAGTCGATACATCGCCCCGCGCTGGTGCGGGTTCTCGCCGTAACGCATCGTCTCGCCGATTCGCGTGAGCCCCACCGTCAGCTGCTCGGGGAACACGTCCTCGTCGCCGCGCAGGTACTCGGCAATCGCCGTGTCGTAGTGTGCAACGTGCTGGAACGCTTTCGCCGCGAGTCGCTTGCGGAACGCAGCATCGAGGTCGCCACCACGCAGCGCCTCGATGATCGCGGGGTAGTCCATCGGATCAATCACCGGGATCACCCACGGGTGATTCTTGGCGGCCGCGCGGATCATCGCGGGGCCTCCGATGTCGATCTCCTCCAGCGCCTCAGCGAGTGTCGGCGTGTTCGTGCGCGTCACCGTCTGCACGAACGGGTAGAGGTTGCCGACGACCATGTCGACGCCCTCGATGCCATTCGCCAGCATGTCTGCTTTGTCGTCGTCGCGATCGCGACGCGCGAGGATGCCGCCATGCACCTTTGGGTGCAGCGTCTTCACGCGGCCACCGAGCATCTCCGGGCTGCCCGTGAGATCAGCGACGCTCGTCACGGGCACGCCCGCGTCTGCAATCGCCTTCTGCGTATTGCCTGTCGAGAAGAGCTGCCATCCGAGGGCGCTCAACTCGCGAGCGAAATCTGCAATACCAGTCTTGTCGTAGACGCTGAGGATCGCCCGCACGTCTGTCCCCTGTTCGCTATTGCCCAAACGAAACTACGCAGGCAGGCCGCGCACGGCCGGATCACCCGCACCACGAGCCACCACCGTGCCGATGCGCCACGCCTCGGGCACATCCGCGAGCACGCTTGCTGCATCGGCTTCGGCCACTGCGACGATCACACCCACACCCATGTTGCAGGCACGGAACATCTCCGCATCCTCAACATTGCCGGTGCGCTGGATCAGCCGGAACAGCGGCGGCACCGTCCATGACGATGCATCGAGCTCAGCGCCGATGTCGTCACGGAAAATCCGAGGCAAGTTCCCCACGATCCCACCACCAGTGATGTGCGCGATGCCATGCAGCCGCGCGCGCTGTGGCTCCAGCAACGTGAAGTACGAGCGGTGCACTGCCAGCAGCGCCTCACCCAGCGTCGATTGCAGTTCCTCGTAGTGCTTGTTCAGCACCTCGCGGTCGTGCGCCTCATCGCCGCCCTTGGCAATGCCAAACGCCGATCGCACGAGCGAGTACGCGTTCGTGTGCAGGCCGTTTGAGGGCAGCGCGATCAGCGCATCGCCCGGCGCGATCTTCGTGCCATCGATCACTTCGTCGTACTCGACCACGCCGACGATGAAGCCCGCGATATCGAAATCGCCGCTGCCGTACACGTCCGGCATGTCGGCGGTCTCGCCGCCGATCAGCGTGATGCCATGCGCTTCGCACGCCTTGCCCACGCCCGCCACGATCTCGGCGCGCAGCTCCTGCGGCAGGTCTGCCGTCGCGAGGTAATCGAGAAAGAACAGCGGCTTCGCGCCTGCCGTGAAGATGTCGTTCACGCAGTGGTTCACAAGGTCCTGGCCGACGGTGTCATAGATGCCGGCTGCGATCGCGATCTTCAGCTTCGTGCCGACGCCATCGGCGCTGCTCACGATCACCGGATCACGATAGCCAGGGCCGAGGCGCCAGAGGCCTGCGAACGGCCCAACGCCGCTCATCACCTCGGGGCGCATCGTGCGTGCGGCGATCGCGCGGTAGCGCGCGATCGTCGCGTCAGCGGCGTCGATATCGACACCGGCAGCGGCATAGCTCAGAGGACGATCAGGGGACGCGGTCACGCGATAACAACCTCGCAGCGTTCAACGGCTGGGAAGGGCCGGAGCGCTGCCGGAGCAGCGTATCCGCCGAATGGGACGAGCGAAAGCGCCCACCATGGCGCTACGAGCGGACGACCTCCAGCGCGAACTTGTCGAGCTGGAGCGGCACCTCGCGGGGATAGTCCCCGGAGAAGCACGCCGTGCACAGCTGGTTTTCCGACTGGTTGGTCGCGGCCGCCGTGCCCGCCAGCGAGAGGTAGCCGAGCGAGTCGGCTCCGATGTGCTGGCGAATCTCCTCAACCGACTCGTGGGCGGCGATCAGCTCGGCCCGACTCGCCATGTCCACGCCATAGAAGCACGGGTGCTGGATCGGCGGCGACGTGATGCGCATGTGCACCTCGCGTGCCCCAGCCTTGCGCAGCATCGAGACCACACGAGGCGTGGTCGTCCCGCGCACGATCGTGTCGTCCACGACCACCACGCTCTTACCGCGCAGCATCTCGGGCATCGGGTTGTACTTCATCTGGACGCCCCGGTCGCGCAGGCGCTGGTCGGGCTGGATGAAGGTGCGGCCCACGTAGCGGTTCTTCACGAGCGCTTCGACATATGGGATCCCCGACTCGCGGGCGTAGCCGATCGCCGCCGCCGTCGCCGAGTCCGGGATGCCAATCACGATGTCAGCCTCGACCGGGTGCTCCTGCGACAGCTGCGCGCCCATGCGCATCCGCGATTCGTACAGCAGCTGCCCGCGCATCCGCGAGTCCGGCCGCGCGAAGTAGATGTATTCGAGCAGGCACAGCGCCCGCCGCAGCGGCTCGACCGGAGTCGTGGAGGTGATGCCGTTCTCGTCGATGCGCACCAACTCGCCCGGCTCGATCTCGCGGACGAACGTCGCACCAAGCTGGTCCAGCGCGCAGGTCTCGGACGCCAGTACCCAGCCCGTTTCCTTGCCGTTCTCGAGGTGCCCAAGCACCAACGGCCGAATGCCGTTCGGGTCGCGGACGCCGAACAGCGCGTCCTTGGTCAGTACGGTCAGCGAGTAGGCACCGTTGGCGCGCCGCATCATCGTGGCGAAGCGCTCTTCCCACGTCGTGCCCGGCGCGGTCGCGATCAGGTACGCGAGTGCTTCGGAGTCCGTCGTGGTCTCGAACACCGCGCCGCGGCTCTCGAGGTCCGCACGCAGCAGGTCGGAGTTGACGACGTTCCCGTTGTGCGCAAGCGCCAGCTGGCGGTCGGAGTCCTCAGGGGAAAAAGCGAACCCCTCGGGTGCGTTCACCACGAGGGGTTGAGTGTTGCAGGCGATGCTCGACCCGGTGGTCGAATAGCGAGTGTGGCCGATGGCAGCGATGCCACCGGTCAGACCCTCCAGCGCGTCCTCGTCGAAGACCTGCGAGACGAGGCCCATGGCCCCGTACATCGAGATCTGGTCGCCGTCGGTGGTCGCGATGCCGGCCGATTCCTGGCCGCGGTGCTGCAGCGAGTGCAGTCCGAAGAACGCGAGTCTGGCTACGTCTTCACCCGGCGCAAAGACGCCGAAAATCCCGCATTTTTCCGTAAGGCTCGGGATCACCAGTGGCCACCCCCGAATGTGCCAGCCGGTCAGGCAAGAAGTGTACCACCCGCGTTCACGCACACGCGAGATTTCGAGTCGAGAAAGTCGCCTACGACGTGGCCCGCAGCATCTTCCCGTGCTCGATCTTGGTGCAGCGGTTCATCACGACCTCGAGCCCCGCCGCCCGAGCCGTTGCGGCCGCGTCCTCATCCACGATCTCGAGCTGCGTCCAGACCGCCTTCGCGCCCGCCTCGATCGCATCCGCCACCACGCCGGCCACGAACTGCGGCCGGCGGAACACGTCCACGATGTCGATCGTGGCTGGCACGTCCTGCAGCCGCGGATAGACCGGCATCCCGAAGATCTCCGTCTCCGCTGGATTCACGAGGTACACCTCGTACCCGGCATCGATCAGGTACTTCGCCACGTCGTTCGAGGGGCGCGAGGGGTCCGAGGCCACTCCCACGACCGCGATCGTCTTCGCCTCAGCGATCAGCCGCTGTGCCAGCTCGCCATCGTCAGCCGTCATTTCGAGCTCCTTCTGCGGGCTCCTCGACGTCGTCCTCGAGTTCATCGTCGCCGTAGTACTCGTCATCGTCCGGCACAAAGGCAAGCACCGCCTCGACCCCGGCCATCTCGCCGAGCACCTCGGCCAGCCGGTTCGCGCGTGTCACCCCGTCGATCGCCATCGGTCTCGAGGTGATGACGGTACCCACGGGCAGCCTCGCCTCGTCATCCTTCACGATCTCGACATCCCACGTGATCACGTCCTGGTGCTCGCCGCTCCGCAGCGCGTCATCGCCGTCCGAGGTCACCTCGATGCGCGCGATCCGGGCGAAGCCCGTGCCGTCCGTAGTCCCGATGCCCATCCCGAGGAAGCCCTGCTGCCACCGTGCCGTCCGCGCCTGGCGGTCCATCACGAACGCAGTCCCGATCACCCCGAAGATCAGCCCGAGCACGCCAATCGGCCCGAGCAGCAGCGCAATCAGCAGCAACGGCAGCAGCACCCAGATCGGCAGCGTGCTGAACCCCAGCACCACCCCGAGGATCGCGAGGCCGGCCAGCCCGATCTCGATCAGCGCCCCGATCACCTGCACCCGTGACGGGACGATCGAGATGCGGTCGGCCTCGACCACCGCGATCGCGCGCTGCAGGAAGATCTCTTCGTTCGCCACAGGCCCCCGAAGTGCGTTCTGATAGACGTGATAAGTGGCGATGGCGAGTTTGCGCCGCACAAGGACGCGTCTCTATCATCGCTCGCCGGAGGCTTGTATGCGCCAGGACTTGATGGAGATCCTCGTCTGCCCCGTCTGCAAGGGCGATCTCACGCTCACCATCGTCGCCGTCGAAGACGACGAGGTGCTGACGGGCGATCTCTTCTGCGCCGCCTGCAACGAGCACTACCCGATCGACGACGGCATCCCGAACCTGCTCCCGCCGGACATGCGCGCCTCGATGGCTGCCGCGTCCGACGCCCCGAGCGGCCACTAAGTGGACCCCGAGCGCTCGCGTCAGCTCGGCCAGGGCCTGATGGCGCTCGCCGTCGTGCAGCTGCTGCTGTTCCTCATCGGCACCATGAAGCGCTCGTACACCGCGCTCGCGCTGCCCATCTTCGTCATGGTCGCCGCCTTCTCCGCGGTCGCCTTCTGGGTCGGCTGGACGATGTCCGTCGTGAAGACCTGGGACGACGAGGCCTAGCCTCGGATCGCTCTCCACTGGGCAACCTTGCACCGACCGCGCATCATCTCGTCATGCGATTCGTCATGCGTCTGTTCCTCGCCATCCACGTCGCCCTCTACCGCGCCACCAACGGCAAGATTGGC
>JBAXNX010000009.1:0-16797 GCA_037133575.1 Chloroflexota bacterium | reverse complement strand
CCTCCTCGACCTCCTCGAGCGTGAGTGCAATGCCGCGCGCACGCGTGCGGTCGGACGCGTGGCCCAGCACGTACACAGGCTTCTGCTTCATGTCGCGTGCCTTCTCGGCGCTCGCGATCACGTAGGCGCCGGCGGCCATGATTGGGATGTCGTTGTCGTAGAGGTTCGCGGGCTTCGCGATCCAGCGCGCCTCGTTGTAGTCCTCGGCGGTCAGTGGCTCCGGGCGGTGCTGCGCCCAGTAGCCTTCAGGGAAGAGCAGGCCGTTGCGGCGCGAGTTGATCACGAACGGCGCGACCATGTCGTGGGTCTTGTTGTACTTCCACATGTAGCGCTGGAACTGCTGCGCGGTGCCGTAGCAGGCCGGGCCGCCCCATGGTGCGGAGTACTTGGTCGGGCCGGAGACGGTTGGCTCAGCGTTGGCGCCGCCCTGGTAGTAGCGGCCGGCGTAGTTGTGCCAACCCTTGAGCACGAGGCACACGCTCGCGAGGCCACGACCGACGACCTCGACGGCAACGGTGAGCGCGTGCGAGGTGCAGGTGCCGGCCGCCCATGCAGTCTTGAGGTTCGTGAGCTCGGGCATGTTCTTGATGATCCACTCGGGACTGAGCTTCGCGACGCCGTCGAGCGGGTCGTCGGTCTGCTCGAACATCTGGAGGAAGTCCTCGTTGACCTGCTTGCCAGCGGGCCAGTAGGCGCCGGTTGTCGTTTCAGGAACGACGACCAGGCCATCGACCTGATCGGGTGTGACGCCGGCGTCGGCCATCGCGTTGCGCAGCGCCATGATGCTCAGCGCGCCGACGCTGGTCTCGGCGCGCTCATCCCAGCGGCGCGAGGTGGGGGTGTGGCCGATGCCGACTGCGGCGACCTTGCCGCGATACGGCCAGACGCCCATGCCTTCCTGCGAGTGGTACAGCTCGGGCGGGAGGTTCGTGATGATCTCAACCATGGCAGTAGCTCCTGTGCTCGTCGCGGATGTGGGTTAGCCGACGAGTCGCCACTCGGGCACCTTCTGGCCGGTTCCTGGTGTTGCCTCGAATACGAGCTCAACGCGACCGCCGATCGGCAGGTTGTCGATGGGTGCGCCCGGCAGGTGCGAGTACATGTTGATGCCGGGATCCTCGTCGAGCTGAATGACGGCGAGGTTGTACGGCTGCTGCGGCTGCAATACAGCGACGGGCGTGTCATACACGACGCCGTAGCTGTAGATGGAGCCCTTGCCGCTCATCTGCTTCCAGGTGAGGTTCTGGGGTGAGTTGCACTGGTAGCAGGTCGCCTGTGGCGGATGCTGCAGACGGTCGCACGCGGAGCAGTGCTGGATGACCAGGCGCTCCTCGTTGGCGGCATCCCAGAACGGTCGATCGATGTCATCGGGGACCGGCGATTGCTTTGCCATCGTTGCCTCCTTCGCGCCGTAGTGCGCGGAACGACATCTCGCGCCCAGGCAGCGCGATATTACATTCGGAGTCAACGAATCGGGTTGAGCCGGCTAGCGCAGGTGCTGGTCGTAGAAGGCAAAGATGCGATCCCAGCCGTCGACGGCTGCGGCCTGGTCGTAGCTCGGGCGGTCGGTCGCGAAGAAGCCGTGGCCGACGGGCTCGGCGTACGAGTGGAATTCGTGCGCCTTGCCGTGCTTGGTCAGCTCCTCGTCCATGCGCTGGACGTGCTCGGGGTTCGGGTTGCGGTCGGTCGCGCCGAAGAGGCCAAGCATGGGACAGGCGAGGTCGGCAGCCATGTCGATGACTGGCCGCGGGCGGTTCTCGGTGACCTCGTCTGTGACGACACCTCCGCCGTAGCAGTTCACGGCGGCATCAAGTTGATCCGTGTTGCAGGCGAGCAGGAACGAGTGTCGGCCGCCGGAGCAGTGTCCGATCGAGCCGACCTTGCTGTTGCTCTGCTCAAGACCCTTCAGGTAGGCAACACCGCCGAGCATGTCACCGATTGCGTGCTCGTCTGGCAGGCTGAACATCGCGTTGCGCAGTGCGTCCATGTTCGTGGGATCAAAGTCTGGGATGCGCGAGTAGAGGTCGGGCGCGATCGCGAGATACCCGTGCGCGGCGAACTTATGGACGGTCTCTCGCGTGAGCTCTAGTAGCCCGAACGCCTCGTGGATCACAAGCACGCCCGGGAAGGGGCCATCGCCGAGCGGACGCGCGAAATAGCCGGGGATGGCGTCGCCTCGATAGCCGGTGAGGCTGACCGCTTCCGCGTGAATGCCGTAGCTCTGCTCAGCCATCGTGTCCCCCTCGCTGCCTGTGAGGGGCAATTTACGTGACGTCGTGGGCTAGCGGATCACGTAGCCGAAACCACGCTCGGTGGTGATGACATCGTTCGCGCCAGCGGTGCGGAGCTTGCCTCGCAGCCGTGAGACCTGGGCCTCGATGAAGTTGCGTGAGCCGGCAGTCTCGTAGCCCCAGACACGCCAGGAGATGGTGTCGTGCGCAATGGGACTGCCACGGTGCTGGAGCAGCCGCCGCAGCAGATCGAACTCCTTGGCGGTAAGGCGCACCGCCTTGCCGTCGACGCGCACATCGCGTTCCACCGGGCGGAGCTCGATGCCGCCGGGGCCAGCGAGGCAGTCGCCGTGGGGAGCGGGGCTTGAGCGGCGGAGGACGGCGCGTAGGTGGCGCTCGATCTCCTCGGGCGTGACGGCCTGGTGCAGGTAGTCGTCCGCGCCAAGGTCGAAGGCGAGCAAGCGCTCGACAATTGTGTCGTTGTCGGAGATGAAGACAACCGGGATCTGACTGCCGCGGCGACGGATCTCGTGACAAAGCTGGAACGAGGTCATCGTGAGCTCTGCGCCCAGACCGTCGAGCAGCACGATGTCGCACTGGTTGCCTTCAACGACACGCAGCGCGGAGGTAGCCTCGACGCTGTGGACGGCAAAGCCCGCGCGCCCAAGGGATGTACTGAGGCCCATCTCGCACGCGGTACCGCTGCCGCTGACGATCAGCAGTCGCCAGTCGCGGGCGGTGTCTCGCGTGATGGTCGGTAGGCTGCCGGCGCGCAGGTGATCTACGCCGATGCAACCGTAGTTATTGCGCCGTGGGACTGGCCGGAGCAGTCCATGGACGGGGTGATCGAGCTCGTGCGGGCGCTCGCGCGACGTTAGGCACCGTCTGCGGATGCCATGCAGACGCTGGCTGGAGCATGGGCGGCGTGCGATTCTCGTGGAATGAATGAGGGAATCGAGTCTGCCTCCATCCGCTGGCTGGGTGATGACGACTGCCACGGCGATGCAGTCGTCGGCGGCAAGGCTGCGAGTCTGAGCCGCCTCGCGGCGCGATACCCGGTGCCGGCGGGCTTCGCGATCGCCGCGATGTCGGCAGCGGCTGAGATCGCGCCGGCGCTCGCCTCGGCGATTCGTGCGGCGTACGACGAACTCAGCCGTCGTACTGGCACGACGGATCCACCGGTGGCCGTTCGCTCGTCGGCCATCGGCGAGGATGGAGTGGGCTCCTCGTTCGCCGGTCAGCACGACACGTACCTCAACATCTGCGGTGATGACGCCGTTGTGGACGCAGTCGAACGCTGTGTGCGCTCGGGGCAGTCCTCGATCGCGACGGCGTATCGAGATGCACGTGGGCTCGGCGGGGACGATGTGCAGGTCGCGGTGCTCGTGCAGTTGCTGGTCGATGCCGACAGCGCGGCGGTGGCGTTCAGCGCGAACCCTGTGACCGGGAGTAGAGCGGAAATCGTGATCAACTCGAACTGGGGGCTCGGCGAGAGCATCGTGTCTGGTCTCGCGACGCCCGACATGTTCGTCGTGGACAAGGCAACCCGAGCGATCGCACAGCGTGAGCTGGGTGCGAAGGAAGAGATGACGCTCCGTTGCGAGGGGGGCACCGTCGAGGTTGAGCCGTCGTTGGAGCAGCAACAGTCGTTCAGCCTGACCGAAGCGCAGGTGCTTGCGATCGCTGACCTTGCGCTGTCGCTCGAGGTCGAGCATGGGCGCGCGGTCGATGTGGAGTGCGCGATTGCTGGCGGGGAACTGCTGCTGCTCCAGTGCAGGCCAATCACCACGCTCTAGTGATGCGTAGCGATCCGAGCCGCAGCTACGGGTAACGGAGCCGCAGTCCAGGGTGCCCAATGTCAGTGCGCGGTGGCGACATTGCCGCGTCATACAATGCCTGCTTCACACTCTGCTGATCGAGCCCGCCTGCGAACAGCAGTGACTTAATAGTGACGGGTACGACATTGCTCGGGCGGATCACCTCGGCGACGTCGATGAAATCAAATTCGCTCACCGAGACGCCCTCGAGCGCGAGCACGCTGCTGGTGATGCCGAGGTCGTCCTTCAAGCGCCGCCCAACCTCAATCCCGGTCGCATTGCTCGAGAGCAGGATCAGTGGGGTGCTGGTGGCAGTCATGGTTGGCAGGCCGGCGCGAATGCCCTGCGCCAGTGCATCCAGCACGACAGGCTCGAGGTCGCCGGGATAGTCGAGCGCGATCGCGACTGGGTCGTCAGCTTCCTCAAAATCGACGTGCGTCATCGAAGCGCGCAGCGCTGCCTCAACACGAGATGCATCTAAGCCTTCAAAGTCAAGCCGAGGGGCGAGTACCGGCACATTGCGCAGGGGCAGGATGGATTCGTCGCTGAGGTAGGGATTCACACCGACCTGGACTGTGAAGAGCGAAGCGCCGACCGCTGTAGCGCGGATGCCGAGATTCGGATCCATCACCACTGGCAGGCGAATCGTGCCGTCGGCCACCGCCGCACGAAGCGCCTCCGCGATCGGCCGGCCGAGGTCGCCGAAATCTCGTGTCTCGCGGCCGAAGAAGAACTCTGACACCCCTCCGGAGATCGTGATCGCGCTGGGCGCGATGTCAGTTGGGAGAGGCTCGGTGAGTAGCAGTCCCGCCGCGACGCTCGACAGTGGGCGCGATGCAATCAGCGCCGCAAGGCTGTCGACCCAGGCAGCCACCAGGCGTGCCTCGTGCTCCGGCGCCAACGTACCGCCGAGTGTGAGCTCGATGCCGAGTGACTCGGCGAATCGACGCGCTGGCTCAGCGATCCGGGTCAGCCGCCGCTCGCCGTCCAAGACGAGGAGCCGCGCACCGATCTCGATCGCCGCGGTCGCCACAATCTCGCCTGCCTGGACGAGCGCGAACTTGGTCGTGCCACCACCAATGTCGATATTGAGCAGCGTTCGCCCGTCCCGCCGTGACAGGGAGACCGTACCGGATCCGTTCGCCGCCAGCGTTGCCTCAAGGTGATGCCCGGCCGACGCGCAGACGAAGTTGCCCGTATCGAATGCGAAGAACTCAGCTATCTCGCGAGCGTTTCGACGCTTGAGGGCATCACCGGTGATGATGATCGCCCCCGAGTCGACATCGTCCGACCCAGCACTGGACGCGATGTACGCCCCCACGATCAGGTCCTGCAGTTCCTCGATGTCGATTGAACCGTCGGTCAGGTATGGGGTGAGGATGATTGGCGACTCTGCGAGTACCTCGCGGCCCACGAGCACTGATCGGACATGCGGTTCTTCGCCGACCAGCTGGATCAGCAGCCTCGAGAACATGAGATGCGACGTCGAGGATCCGATATCCACCGCGACCGTGACCAGCTGCACGTTGTGCATGTTCCAGTCGAGCGAGCGCGCGGTGCGCTCCTCGTCGGTCAGGTCCTCGCTCAAGTGCGTGCCGAACTCGTCGTGCCAGTGCGGCGCGCCACCGTCATGGGAATGGGCGCCGGCGAACGTTTCGCCGTGCTCGTGACGCACATCGCCCGATAAGTCTGAGGTCATAGCGTTACACGGTACTGGCTCGTGTGTGTGACGTCGTGCTGCATGGTCACGCTCGCGGTCGGGGCGTGAACCTACGGTAGCGATACGACGTGGAACGAGCCGCTCGGATACCCGCGCACGAGGCGGTCAAGCAACGCCTCCCGACGGATGCCGAGGAAGGCGCGTACAGGGTGAGCCGCGAGCACGAGATGTTGCACGTGCTCCGAGCGCATGAAGGCGGTCACTTCGGCGGCAAGATCGACACCTAGAGAGAGCGTACCCACGACGGGCTTGGAGTGCTGCGCGGGCCTCGAGACGCTCGACGAAACGCCTGGCCCGATGCCTGTCATAACGTACGCTGCAGCGACTCGCTCACTCGTCCTGTCGCTTGCGGCAATCGAGGTGCACCATGCCGCGATGCCTACCGAGAACATGCACTCCTCTCCCGCGAGTTCTCTTGCCGCTTCTAGCGCTGTGCTTGGCTGGGTGCCCCGTCAGTTGCATCGGTCGCCAGCACTTGATGGCCTCCGGGGCCTTGCGATCGTAGCCGTCGTGCTGTTCCACCTGCCGACGCGTGACGTCATCTCGCGTGGCGGCCTGTTTGGCGTCGATGTGTTCTTCGCACTCAGTGGGTTCCTCATTACCGCCCTGCTGCAGCGCGAGTACGTTGCGACCGGGACAGTGCGCGTGGGGGCGTTCGTCGTAGGGCGGATCGTGAAGATCGCGCCGGCGCTGCTGGTGTTTCTCGCGGCGTATCTCTTCCTCGACCTCAAGTTTGGCGACACGAGCTGGTTCGGTTCCGACCCCTTCGGACCGAGGCAGGGTGCGCCGGTGTCGCCGGACCTCGCGATGCAGGGCGTGGTGGGCGCAGCGACGCTGACCTTCAACGTGCTGCGCATCGCTGGGATAGCGCTGCCGCCGATCGGGCATCTGTGGTCGCTCTCGGTCGAAGGCCAGTTTTACCTCGTCTGGCCCCCACTGTTCGTGCTGCTGATGCGCCGAGCGCCGACAGCGGCGATACCGGTGACCGCCGCGCTCTGGGCTGCCTCGGTCGTGTGGCCTCATGTGGTCTGGCGCGATGGCGCAGGCGCCGACGCGATCTACTTCGGGTCACTCGCGCGGTTGCAAGACTTCATGATCGGCGCGCTGGGGTTCCAGCTGTGGTCGGCGGGTGCCACTGACCGAGTCGGTCGCACTGCGTGGAGTGTGATTGCCGGATGCGCGGGCGCGGTGCTGATCGGGCTCGTGCTCGTCGTGGCGGATGTGCCGTTCAAGTACCTCGGCGCGAGCCCGATCGCTGCCGTGGCTGCGACCGGGCTCATGCTGCGCTATGCGAACGCGTCGGGCGCGAGTCCGAGCGAGCGCCTCCTCGGGAGCCGCCCGCTGACCTGGCTGGGCGAGCGCTCGTACAGCATCTACCTGTGGCACTACCTGTTCGTGTCGTGGACCAACCCGCTACCGAGGCTGATCGGCGTGCCGCTCGCGATCGTGTGCGCGCTTGTTGTGGGTGAAATCTCGTGGCGCACCCTGGAGGCGACGACCTCGCGACGTTAGTTATGCTGCTCGCCCTCCGGTCGCTGATGGGTGAACGCCATGTTAGGGCTCACTCGACCGCTGAGGGGGCTGCCGGGC
The DNA here is from genome assembly GCA_037133575.1 of Chloroflexota bacterium. Lineage (GTDB taxonomy): Bacteria > Chloroflexota > Dehalococcoidia > UBA2979 > UBA2979 > RH-chloro-G1. The sequence continues at coordinate 9,439 of JBAXNX010000009.1, read as the reverse complement.
GTTGAGTGCTTCGCAGCCGCCCGGCGCAGGTAGCCCTCGGTTGGCTCACGTGGTCGATCCATGCTGGTGAGACACCCGGTACCTGAGGTCGTACCCTAGTAGGATTCCAAGGAGACCGAATGCCCCAGTGCAAAGCACAAACCCTGTCAGGGACTCAGTGCGTGACGAATGCCGCCCCTCCATCAAAAAGCCTGTGCGGACGGCACCAGAAGATCGTCGCCGCAGGCACAGCAGTCATCAACTTCGAGTCGGGCAGGAAGTTTCCGATGCCTGCTTCAAACGCTAAAGTAGCGGCGGCGGTAAAACCGGCGCGCGCTCAGGCTGCTCGCCGGCCAGCAGCTCAGGTGGCGGCTGGCTCCGTGAACGTCGAGTCTAGCGGTGCTCGAGAGCCTCGCATGGCAGGCGAGCACCCGTTGACGTGTGACGGTCCTCAGTGCAGTTCCAGGCCGCTGGCTGGATCCAACTACTGCATGAGCCACCAGGCGCTCGCATAGCTATTACATATCTGACGCACGAGCGATCATCAGTTCGAAGTGAGGGTGACAAATGAGTGATGTTCGGGTTGGCGAGATGGAATCGCTCGAGTCCGCTCTGAAGCGATTCAACAAGCAGGTGGCTGCAGACGGCATTCTCTCGGACGCTCGCAGGCACCAGTACTACGAGAAGCCTTCCGTACTTCGCAAGAAGAAGGCCGCCGCCAGCGCCCGCAAATTGCGCAAGGCCATGATCCGCGCAGCCGCTAAGGCGCGGTAGGGCGCTCATAGCCCCACGCGGATATCAGACTGCAAGGCGAATCCGGCGTGGAGGGCAGAGCATCTGCCGAGGAACTGCCGCGCCTAGGTCGGAGCCCCGACACGGGGCGATGATCTCAGCCGCGCTGCCCGGATGGCAGCGCGATCCTGTAGCGCTACATCCGAGCTATCGCGTGTAGACGGAAATGTGTGGCGTCGCGAGATCCGTGAACGGCCTCGCTTCCCAGTCGCCCCAGCGCACACCTAATCACAGCCCGGCTGCTCGTGCCATTCGGTCCCGATGCTTGTCGCGAGTCTACCGCGCACGAGGCCATCGCAGCTGTGAGCGCCCTGACCTGCTAGCCACAAATCTCTTCAGGGATCGTTGTGTCGGACAGTAGGTTGGAGCCTGCTACTGACGTGACCGAGAGGTGGCGGAAGCGAAACGCCCTCGACACCGTGCCGTCCTAGATTCCTAACCAACTCCTGCTAGTTGGTGAAGGACGGTCGTATGCACCTCACACCCGACGCGAACATGATCGCGAAGATGGCCGAGTCGATCGGCGCACACATTGGTCCTGAGGAGGCCGAGCAGTACCGCCCCTACCTCATCGACACGCTGCGACTCGTCGATCAGTTCATGCAGGAGCGCACGGCGATCACTCCGCCGCCAATGCTATTCCCCAACCGCGGGCCCGGCTATCGCCCGCTGCTCGACGAAGACCCCTATCGAGCGTGGCTCTGGAAGTGCGCCATCGGTGGCTCGGACTCCGGACTGCTCGCCGGCAAGCGTGTGTCGTTCAAGGACCACATCAGCGTCGCGCGCATCCCGCAGGTCTACACCTCGCAGGCGATGGAAGGCTTCATCCCCGACGTCGACGCCACTGTTGTCACGCGCGTGCTCGCTGCGGGTGGACGAGTCGTCGGCAAGCACATGATGAACGGCTTCGTCGGCGACTACGCGCCGCCGATCAACGCACACAACCCGGAGCACACCACCGGCGGCTCGTCGTCCGGATCCGGCGCACCCCTCGTGGCGGGCGAGGTCGACATCTCCTTCGGTGGCGACCACGGCGGGTCGGTGCGTATCCCCGCTTCGTATGGCGGGCTGGTCGGCCTCAAGCCCACGTTCGGCCTCGTCTCGCACTTCGGCGCAGGCTTCGGCGCAGGCTTCGGCGCAGGCTTCGGCGCCGAGATGACCGTCGATCACATCGGCCCCATGGCACGTCGCGTCGAGGACGTCGCGGCCGCGCTCCAGGCCGTCGCTGGCTACGACGTGCTCGACCCGCGCCAGCGTCGCGAAGTGCCCGAGTCCATCGATGTGCTGAGCTCACTCGGTGACAGCCTCAAGGGCCTGAAGATCGGCCTGCTGCGTGAAGGCTTCGCCGAGCCCATCCAGCCCGAAGTCGTCGAGGCCAACATGGAAGCCGCGCGCGTCTTCGAGCAGCTCGGCGCCGAGGTCGTCTGGATCTCCGTCCCCGAGCACGCGCAGATGGATGGCGTCTACCAGACCATCGCGCTCGAGGGTGGGCAGGCGCTCTTCGACGCCGGCTTCTACGGCACGGGATATGTTGGCTACTACCCGCAGTCCACAATCACCGCGGTCGGCCGCCTCTGGCACGACCGCACGGATCTCCTGCCCGCACGTGCCAAGCTCAACCTCATCGCGGCCGAGTTCATCCGAAAGACCTACCACGGCGGCGCGTACGCCAAGGCCCAGAACACGCGAGCCGGCATGATCGCCGCCTTCGACCACGCGCTCTCGAGCGTCGACATCATCGCGATGCCGACGACCCTCACCGTCGCACCCGAGGTGCTCCCGAAGGCCACCGACCCCCGCGAGGCGATCGAGGACAGCCTCAGCCGCAACTGGATCGTGACGCACATGGCCTACAACACCAAGCCGACGAACTACACCGGTCACCCCGCGATCGCCGTGCCCTGCGGCAAGATTGGTGGCCTGCCCACCAGCATCCAGCTCGTCGGACGCTTCTTCGAGGACGGGCTGCTGCTGCGTGCTGCATATGCCTACCAGCAGGCCGTCGACTGGGATGCCTACACCACGATCGAATCGTCAGACGCCGCGAATCTAGTGGGCGCAACCCGCTGATGAAACGCGGGTGGGCGCCACTGGATCCCCTGTGCGCGACGCAAAGGTCGGCGCACTCTGATGAGAAGCAGCCCGCCATTGGCGGGCTGCTTCTCATCAGAGTCGACAGAGAAGACTCGGTCGATGACGCATTGCTCGGAGATAGCGATTGGCTCTTGCTGGGAGGTTGGTACTCGGTGAGGCGCCGGGGTGATGTTTGATGGCCCAGGTTCAATCTGTCGTGTTGGCAGTAAGTGGGCATGCGTAACGCCTCGGTGACACAGATATCACGTGTCGGTGACGTCGTCGTGTTTACCGTTTTCGGCGAGGAAGAATCGCTGAGCGCTTGAAGTGCTCTGTGCCAAGTCCGCCAGTCACGGCCGAGTGCTGCTCGAGGGGGGCCTCCTCGAATGGTGCGTAGTGGATGGTGGCGGCAACGCGGACGCGTCCGGCACAGGGATGCACCACCGAACACACTCGAGACATGGTGCGTGCAGTCGTGGGTAGCGGGCTGACTGTTGGTGAGGCGGACCAGCGTTGATGACACGACCAGACTTCGACGATCTGCAGAGGCTTTTGACCTCTCGGTAGACGTGCTCTGCGTGGTGTCCCCCGACGGGCGAATCCTCTCCCACAACCCGGCGTGGGAGTATGGCTTTGGCTACAGCCTTCAGTGGCTGGAAAATCACACCTTACCTGCTGCTCGCGCTCGTTCGGCAAGAGTCGGCGTTCCAGATCGATGCCCGTTCGCCGGTGGGGGCGCTCGGGTTGACCCAGATCATGCCGGAGACGGGACGCACCATCGCGGCATCGCTTGGCATCCCGTGGCAGCTCCAGTTGCTGACGAATCCGGAAAGCTCAATCGAACTCGGTAGCAAGTACCTGGCCGACACACTTCGGCGGTACAGGGGCGAGTTCGTGCCAGCCGTTTCTGCGTACAACGCAGGGATGGGGGCCGCGGATCGGTGGCTCACGCAGGCGAAGGGCTATCAAGAAGCCTTCGTCGAGGCCGTTGATTACCCGGAGACCCAAACGTACATCGCGCGCGTTCTCGAGAACTACGCGGCATACCGCTTCGTATACGGCTTCGCCGAGGCCCCACGTATCCGCTAAGAACCACAGGGCGCTGGCCGCGCTGCATCGACCCTATCCAGCGGGCGACTACCGCCCCGCCCCATGCGGGTCCTTGAACAGCGACAGCGAAGCGGGCGCAGGGCGTTCAGCAACGGGCGGATGCCAGCCGACATCGCTACGAGCTATCTGACCGTGATGACCGCCTTGACGATGGACAGCGGCTCCGAGGTCTTGCCGCTCTCGGAACCGCGTTCCTCGAGCGCCTCGACGGTTGGCAGGCCATCCACGACCGCGCCAAAGATCGTGTGCTTGCCGTCGAGCCACGGGGTCGGGACGAAGGTCAGGAAGAACTGGCTGCCGTCGGTGCCTGGACCAGCATTCGCCATGCTGAGCAGTCCCGGGCGATCGTGTTTCGTGCTCGAATCAAACTCGCCGTTGTACTCGTAACCCGGTCCACCGGTGCCTGTGCCGAGCGGGCACCCACCTTGTGCCATGAACTGAGCGATCACGCGATGAAAGCTCAGCCCATCGTAGAAGCCGAGGCGGGTGAGGTAGATCGTGCTCGCGACGTGCATCGGCGCGACCTTCGGGAGGAGTTGCACCGAGATCGGGCCGACGTTCGTTTCGAGATCCCAGAAATAATTGCTGTCGGGATCGAAGCTGACCGCGGGTGGCTGAGCGAGGTGGGTACGCCAGCCCGAGGTGGTGGTGTCGGTTGCTTGCTCTGCAATGAACTGGTCGATGGCTTCGAGGGCGGTATCGGTCATTGTTCATTCCTGTCCATGCGGAGTTGTCAAAAGTTGCCCCCCGCGACCGTTGCAACGGTCCGAGGGGCGCGACACACGGAAGGGTAAGTTCCGTCATGCCATCTCACTCTACGGGGTCGAGCCCGTTGATGCCGAGCTGGTTCGCGTCCCCCCTCTGAAGTCGAGCGTGTTTCAGGGTGGACTCGTATGGCAAGTTACGAAGGTAGCTGCTTCATACCTCACCAATGAACCGGGATAAGACGTTCAAAGGTGGCGTACAGCGACTCGCGATCTTCTACAGATCGCCAACTCGTTGAGATTCTGGTTCGATACCTGGCCCGAGCTACGGCTTTCGCTGGTTCTGCCGCTCTTGGGCCTCGGCCTGCTGCTCGGGAGTTGCGCTCGCTGAATGTTCGACCATGTGGTCACGGAGCAACGCGTCCGTGGTGAACGCCGCACCGCACTCCTCACAGCGGTTCTTCGTCGGGAACACGTTGCCGGGGTTCTGTCGCTCGTTGGTCATATCTGCTCCTTCGTGCTTGTTGGTGATGGCGGCTAGGAGGTCTTGCGCTCCGCTTCGACCTCCGCGGCGTCCTTCATCGAGCGGACGTCACGCACTTCCTCGGGCGGAGGGAGCTGCGCTGGGAGGCCGAGCGACTGGTACCAGAGCTCTCGAGCCCAGCCGCGCGTGTGGTAGAGGTGCTCGTCTTCCTGACCCTCGACCTCTTCCCATGCCGGGCGGATGGCCTCGGCGAAGGTGGTCGGTGCCTGCTTCAGGCACTGGCCCAGGAGCTCCCAGTTCTGATGGTCTTTCGTCTCCGCGAGGACCACGCATTCGGCGGCGACGATCTCAGCTCCCGCCGGGTCACCGGCGGTCTTCGCCTTCTCCATGGCGACGACGAGGGATTCGCCGAGGTGCCGGACGACGCCTCGCCCTGGCTGTCGTCCATCCAGTCGCTATGTCTCGCAACAGTGGATGGAGTCGCACCGTCACACACCCGCGAACCGTTTGCGTGCACGCAGCTGTGCCTTGCGGGCCTCCTCCTCGCGATCGCGAGCGGGCGCAGCGATCGTGAGCGATGCGATCAACTTCGTGGCTGCTGCGGTGACCTCGGCCACCGCGGCTTCGAAGGCGACCTCGTTCGCGCGAGAGGGACGGGTGGCGCCGCTCAACTTGCGCACGAACTGAAGCGCAGAGGCTCGAAGCTCTTCAGCAGTCGCTGGCGGGTCGAAATTAGCGAGCGTCCTGATGTTGCGGCACATCGAGAGTCTCCTCTGCACATTGGGGTGAGTAGCAGGTCTTCATTAACGCGGAGGCCGCTCGCAAATGATAGAGGCACGCGACGTGGAGCTGATCGACAGCGGCGCCTGGGGCGGTTGCGCTAGAGGTCGGAGATGCGAAGCAGGCCGGCGGCGGGGTAGGTTTCGCGGAAGTATTCCGCGTCGCGCGTCGAGCCGAAGAGGATCATTGAACGCCGATCGCGGTCGGTGAGCTGCAACGCACTGCTCGGCCAGCGGATGCCTTCGGCTGTGCCGGTGACGACGCGCAGCGCCTGGTGCGCGAGGTGGTCGAGCACAGTCTCCGCTCCGTACTCGTCCAGGAGCCGTCGGATCACCACCTCGAACTGCAGGTCGCCCACGGCGGCGAGCACCGGCGCGCTGCGCGCGCCACCGCCTTCCCACAGCACCTGTACCGCGCCCTCTTGTTCGAGCTGCTCGAGGCCGCGCGAGAACTGCTTGCTGCGCAGCACGTCGCGGTTCCTCAGACGAGCGAACTGTTCGGGCTCGAACCTTGGGATCGCCGCGTATGCAATCTCAGGGTCCGAGGTGAGCGTATCGCCGATGCCCAGTGCGCCCGAGTTGATGATCCCGATGATGTCGCCGGGATACGCTTCGTCGACGGTCTGGCGCTCCTGACCGAACAACTTCTGCGAGCCGCGCATACGGATCTGCTTGCCCGATCGTGGGTGGTATACGGACATGTCGCGCTCAAAGCGGCCGGAGCACACGCGCACGAACGCCATGCAGTCACGGTGCTGGGGATCCATGTTCGCCTGGATCTTGAACACGAACCCAGAGAACGGCTCATCGTTCGGCTCGATGGGGCCGCGTGATGCCTCGTGTGGGCCGGGCGGTGGTGCGAACTCGGCGATCGCTTCGAGCAACGTCTCAATACCGAAGTTGCTGATCGCGCTGCCGAAGAACACCGGTGTGAGCGAGCCCGCGAGGAACCGCTCAACATCGAATGGCGCGCCGACTTCCTGCAGCAATGCCACCGATTCACGCAGCCGCACAACGGCCGCGGCACCGATCACCGCAGCGAGCGCACCATCCGCATCATCGAGGTCGCTCTCGATCATCGCTGCACGATGACGACCGCCCGCACTGCGCTCGAAGCGCAGCACCCGCTCGGCGCGCAAGTCGTACACACCCTGGAACGACGGCCCATCGCCGATCGGCCAGGTCAGCGGCGCGGCTGCGATATCCAGCGTCCGCTCGACATGGTCGAGCAACTCCAGTGGGTCAAGCGCGTCGTGGTCCATCTTGTTGACGAAGGTGACAATCGGGATCCGTCGTGCGCGGCACACCTCGTACAGCTTGCGCGTCTGTGGCTCGATGCCGCGAGCAGCGTCCAGCACCATGATTGCGCTGTCAGCAGCGATCAGCGTGCGATACGTGTCCTCGGAGAAGTCCTGGTGGCCGGGTGTGTCGAGGAGGTTGAAGCGATAGTCCTCGAAGTCGAACTCCAGCACCGTCGAGGTGATGGAGATCCCACGCTCGCGCTCCATCGCCATCCAGTCGGACGTTGCGAAACGCGCATTGCTGCGAGCGCGCACCGCACCCGCCGTCTCCACCGCACCCGCGTACAACAGGAACTTTTCAGTCAGCGTGGTCTTGCCCGCGTCCGGGTGGGAAATGATGGCAAACGTCCGTCGTCGGGCGATTTCCTGCTCGAACGAACTCATGAGACCTCAGTCTGGCAGTCGCCTTGGTACGGGGCGTCGATGCTGCAACCAGGCGTCGACGACGCCCGCAGCAGACATCCGATCGAGGCAGCGTTTCAGTGTCCCCACGACCGTTTGCAGGCGGCCCGAGGAGCGTGGCCCGCGAACAAATAGTTTCGCCTAGCAATACCACTCTAACGCACGGAGCTGCTGTTCAGCGCCACCGCCCGCCATCCGCCGGCTTCGTGCTCCACGCCCAGACAGAGAGATCGGCCGAACTAGGATTGTTCCATCGCCAGCTCGAGCAGCTCGGAAGGTCGGTCCGGGTCGTCAGCGTCGACGCTGGCCAGGATGTTCCCCGTCCTCGCGTCGAAGACGAGGCCTTCGAGCTTTGCTACGAGCGGCGCCCCGTATTCGTCGATCACGCGACACCACTCAACGTGGTAGCTGCTGCTCATCACGCCGTGGATCCAGCCGACCACGCTCCCGGTGACCTGGCCATCATCGTAGGCGCTCGTCGTCACCTCGGCGGTTGCGGCGAAGGCGAGCTCGTCGCCGATCGCCTCGAGCTCGGTCAGACGCAGCGGCGTACCGCCGAGCTGTCCGAGAGAAACGGGATGCCATTCGATCGATGGCAGCGGCGCCCCATCGGGATCGTCGATCAACCGCAGCAGCGCGCTCATTGGGAACCATGCCATCGCGTCCTTCGTCGGTACGCCGTCGTCGCCGAGGTCACCGCCGCGATTGCCGAGCACGAGCATGTCGCCCGAGACTGCGGCCCCTTCGAGGTTCAGGACACCACGGCCAAGCACTGGCTGACGGAGCGCCTCGTAGAGACGAGGGAGCGCCACGACCCGCGGCGCGAGCGTCTCGTTATCGAGGACGACAACCTGCCGGCGCACTGCGAGGCCGCTGTCGGATCCGAACGCCACCAGCCGGCCCTCGACGGAGATGACGCATTCGAGATCGAGCTTGTCCGCCTTATTGCCGCGGCGAGTGTCGAACTGGCGTCGCTGTGCAGGCGCGTGAGGGATGGTGATCGGCTGGGTGCGGCCTGAGGCGGGATCGACGAGCCCGATGAAACTCGCATCGTCCGAAACCGCGGCAAGGTGCTGGCCGAACCAGGTGAGCCCGCTCGCGGCTCGGACATGGGCGGGTCGGTCGAGCGTTTCGTCTGCGCCGCCGACGTAGTGCATCGTGACGCGGCGCACGACGCGAACGGTCTGCCGTAGGTTCTCCACGGGCCGCATGGTACGCCGGGTGCCTGCTGTCGTCAGAGCCTGTGCCATGAAGAAGCCCGCCTAGGCGGGCTTCTTCATCTCGCTCTAGGGATTGGAGCGGGAGACCGGGGACGAACCCGCGAACCCCACCCTCTATCTAGCTTCGGTCTCTGGCACCGCGGATTACCCCTCGGCAGCGCGAGCAGATCCATGTGCTCCTGGCGTGAGGGCTCACGCAACAGGTTATGGCTAAGCGTCTTGGCGTGGGTGAGCGGAGCGTTCGTCGAGAGCATGCGAAGCGGAAGCAGGAAAGAACCAGAAGGCATCAAATCCGAGGTTCAATTCTCCGCCTGGGCGTCGGGGATGCACTCTGCTCTTCGCGCGACATAACAAAAGACCTGGGAAGCGCGACCCGTTCGTGGAGCCACGTCGCGCCGCTGCAGGTCGTCGCGCTCCTCATGCGACCACGGGAGCTTCAACTGCGCGGCCGACCGCAGGACCCTGCGTAATCGCAGTTGCTGAAGAAGCTGGTGTCGCATCGGGCGAGCTGAAGCCCTTCGCGATCAGCCACACACCGATGAACACCTCCCACAGGCCTCCAGGGATCGAGGATGCCAATTCCAAGCCGGATCCC
>JBAXNX010000008.1:0-17427 GCA_037133575.1 Chloroflexota bacterium | reverse complement strand
GCGTAGACTCCCTCGCGGGTGGTCGCGCTGAACTCCGACGCCTGCCGAACGCTGCGCTGGAGCTTCGTGACGTAGGTGCCCAGCCCCACTACATTCGCTGCGCGGAGCCGGTCCATTTGAGCATCGAGATGATCCGCGCGGTCCTCGCCGTACTGAGCGGCAACTGCGCCGCGCACAACAGCGAACCGTACTGGGTCAAAGGAAACGGGCTGATTGGTCATTGGTGCGCCCCAAGGGTATGGGGCAAGTGTACGGAACAGACGCCGACGCAGGCACCCGACAAATTCAACGCGTGGCACTCGGGCCTTCATGTGCACTCAACTCCAGAAGCGGCAGCAACCCCAAATACGACAACAAGAAACCCGCCTTTCGGCGGGCTCCTAGGTAGGCTTGGTGGAGACGGGGGAGAATTGAACTCCCCGTCCAGCGAGCGTCCGTCACGGATCTGCTACGGGTGTAGCCAGTGGTTGATCTCGCCGGATGCTCTCCACTGACAAGAGGTCAGCCGGCCAGCCTCAGAAGTCTTAGCCACCCGTGCCTGCGGCACACACGAGCAGAGCGTCCCGGCTAAGTGTCGCCTCCACTCGACCCACCGGGATGAGGTCGAGCGAGACGTCGCTACTTATTAGGCAGCGAGAGCGAGCTGAGTGTCGCCAATTACTTTTTGCCACCTGATTAGCGAGGGTGATGGCACCTCGACCCGCAAACCGTGTCCGTATACCCCTGTCGATTCCTGTCGTCCCCACGTATTGCTGCGCAGGCTCGAGATGTTGCTAGCGAGCTAGCGCACCGCGTGTCGCAGCGCCCGTTGCATCGTGCGTCCAGCCTCGCGGGCAGCGATGGCCTGACGCTTGTCGTACGCGCGGCGTCCGCGCACAACGCCTACCTGCACCTTGACGAGACCATCCTTGAGATACAGCCGTAGCGGGACGATGGTCGTCCGAGGCTGCTCACGAAGGGTCTCTGCGATCTCATCGATCTGCCGGCGGTGGAGCAGCAAACGCCGCGTCCGTCGGGGATCGTGGTTCTCGCGGGCCGCGAGGTAGGGAGCGATATGGACATTGTAGAGCCAGAGCTCACCATTCAGGATGCGCCCGAAGCCTTCAGCGATGTTCGCCTGGCCGAGGCGCAGTGATTTGATCTCCGAGCCGAGCAGGGCAACGCCGGCCTCAAGCTCCTCGAGCACGTCGTACTCGTAGCGAGCGCGGCGGTTGAGCGCGATGCTGCTGCCTTCGGGGTCACGCTTCTTGGCTGGCATGAGGCTGCTCGGCGGCTCCCGCGGCGCGCGGGCAGGGCCCGAGCGTCATTACATAACTACGTTATCGTCGCGGCGTAGCGGTCGCCGTCGGACTGGCGGTGGCAGTCGGTGAGGGCTGAGGCGGCACATTGATGCTCGTGCCCTTGGCCGTCCGCAGCAGCTCGACCGCACGGATTGCCTGGACATCGCGCTTGGCAGCCACGTCATCGTCGTTGAAGTTCACAACCACGTCCGGCTGCACGCCCTGGGCCTCGATCTGGGCGCCCTTGGGGGTGAGCCAACGGGCGATCGAGACGTACACGGCGCCGCCATTGGAGAGGTCGCGGTAGTGGTTCACCGTGCCCTTGCCGAACGAGCGGGTACCGACGACGACCGCACGGCCATTGTCCCGCAGGGCAGCAGCCAGCACCTCGGAGCCCGAGGCCGAATCCTGGTCCTGCACGATCACCACGGGCAGCTCGGTGATGTGGCCGTTGTGCGCCTCGACGGACTGCTTGTTCCCGCCACGGTCGACCTGCGACACGATCGTGCCGCTATCGAGGAAGAAGTCGGCGATCTGCGTCGTCTCCGCCAGCAGTCCGCCCGGGTTGCCTCGAAGGTCGAGGACGATGCCCTTGGCGCCGCGCTGCGTGGCGGCGGTAATGGCGTCCTGCAGCTCCTTCGGCGTGCGCGACGTGAAGCTGCGGATGCGCATGTACGCGAGGTCGTTCGCGTCGTTCCCGGCGGCGTCCTTGAGGGCACCGGTCGGAGGCTCCGTGGTCACGGACGCCACGAGCACGTCCTCGCGCTGGATCTTGTACGTCTGCTCCTTGGTGTCCTTGTGGCGCACCTTGAGCTCAACAGATGAGCCTCGAGGCCCGCGAATCTTGAGCACGGCCTGCTCGACGGTCCAGTTCTCGGCCGACTCACCGTTCACGGTGAGCAGCGTGTCGCCCGCCTGCAGCCCGGCACGCTGCGCCGGGGTGTTAGGGAGAATCTGAATCAAGACGACATAATTATCGGTCTTCGAGACCGTGGCGCCGATGCCCTGGAAGCCACCCGAGAAGTCGTCCTTGGTGAGGGCGTAGTCCTTCGGGGTGACGTAGGTGGAGTGGGTGTCGTTGAGCTTCTCGAAAACGCCGTCGATAGCGCCGGCGTAGAGGTCTTGAGGCTTGGCGTGCGTCGGGTCGACGAAGTCCTGGTTCAGGATGCCGATGATCTCGGAGATGATCTTCGGGTCCATGTCTGCGGAGGACGCGACCTGTGGTGCCGCCGTACGCGGCTCCAAGACGACGCGACCGAGGTAGCCGACGCCAATCAGCAGCGCGGCAATGAGCAAGACTGAGACGCCGATGCCGACTGCCTGTAGGCGACGCGAGTTCATTGCCTCGGACTCCTCACGCGTACGCGCTCATTGCCACGCACGCTGGCTGGTGGGCAGCGTATTCGCCAGTCTACCATCACGCTCGGGAGCGCCCCGCCGCCCGCCTCAGCAGAAGCCCTTTTCAGAATCGCTCTCAACACATAACAAGAATAGTGCGCAATGAAGAGCGCGTGGTTCGAGCCCCTTTCCTCCGCCCTTCGAGGGGTCTCCGTCAGGCCTCCGCCTTGCCCGGATCTTCGAGTGCTCTGAGTGCGTCCGATGGTAGCTGGCGCGCTCGTACCGAGCCGTCTCCATGCGCGACCGCCGCTGGTACATACGTCCGGCCTTCGCCAACGCGCCGGCGTGTTGCCAGAGACGCCTCGGACTCGCCAGCCCGCACCAGGTACGTCTCGTGCCAGATGCCCGAGCCGCCACCGATAACGGCGCCCACGCTGGGAGAAGCTATCGCGCTCCGCGCTTAGAACCTCGAATCCGCGAAGGACTGCCAGTACTGCACGGCCGTCCCGCTATCCGCCGCCCCGCCGCATCCACGCCATCAGGACGCCTCCGGCAGTGGCTCGATTCTGGCGCAGGCGGCCCCCACCCTCGTGCCTAAGCCAATTGTGCGGCAGGCTTGACACCATACCCCGGATGGGTATCATTCACTTCATCAGATACCCGTATGGGGTACTGGGAGGAATTGAGGATCGACCATGTGGACCATTCGAGGTGAACTGCGCTGCATCGCCTGCTCGCGCTACCTCGGCGACTTCGAGTCGCACCCGGAGCGTCATGGCAAGGGCGACCTCCACGTTGTAGAGCCGTTCGTCGGCGCCCTGCCCCAGCATGCAGTCGAGACCGAGGCCGGTCTGCGCTGCTCCCGCTGCGGCGGTCGTGTCGTGACCGAGATGACGGAGCGGATCGCCGCCTAAGCGTACCGATGAACCAAACAACAGCGTCACCATAGACGCTGTTGCAGGAGAAAGCGGCGGGATTGCTCCCGCCGCTTTCTCGTTCTCCCCTGCGATACCGAGGTCAGCTCGCCTTGACTTGACTCTTCTTTATGTCATTAAGAGCCTTTAGTACGGCCTCTCCGTGCCCGGCGGCACGAGCTCGCTTCCACACCTTCAGCAGCGTGCCGTCCGGCCCAATGATGAAGGTCGAGCGGATCATTCCGATCGAGGTGCGCCCGTAGAGCACCTTCTCCCCCCAGGAGCCATACCGAGTCGCCACCTTTGCGCCCTCATCGACCAGCAATGTGAACGGCAGCTGATGCATCGCTCGGAACTGCTGATGCGACTCCGCCGTGTCCGTAGACACCCCGAGCACGACTGCGCCCTCAGCAGCGATTTCGGCGTTCACGTCGCGCAGCGAGCAGGCCTGCGCCGTGCAGCCTCCGGTCATGTCCTTCGGGTAGAAGTAGAGGACGACGGTCTTGCCCGCGTAGTCGGCAAGCTTATGCGTCGTCCCGTCTTGGTCAGGCAGCGAGAATGTCGGCGCCTTGTCCCCTGCCTCGAGCGTCACAGCCATGGCCGAGTCCTCAGCTTCCATCACTCGGGAACGCTACCAACGAGGTCGTTGACTGAATCCCATCTAGGGTGCGGATGCGGTCCGCGAGGATCGGCGGGATGTCAGTGAGCGTCCGCGTGACGAGCTCGACGACGATGTCGTACGGCCCCATCACCTCGCTCACCGCCTCAACACCGTCGATGTGGGAGAGCGCCTCCGCCACGGCACGTGTCGTGCCCGGATTTGTGACGATCAGCACATACGCTTTCACCATCTGAATGGCCTCCAACGTGTGTTTGCGTCCGTCTGACGGTGTTATCATACCGGTGCTGTGGGCTGCGGGATTGTTGAACGTAATCACTCTCCCGCTCAGACTCGCAAGCGCGATTGGGTGCACCCGGGGGGCGCGCATCCAACCGCACGGAGCAAGAGAGAGGGGCGCGGCCATAGGCCGCTTCCTTTTGTCCGGCTTCAGAGAACGCAGGCCAGGAGGCCGCGGGGCCTTGTGGCGTTCAGTCGAGGTCGTCGCATGGGTGCAGATCTAGTCGTCCGCTTCGCAGGTGAAGGTGGACAGGGGCAAGTCACTGCCGCAGAGGGCCTCGCACAGGCCGCGGCTCGCGTGGGCTACCACGTGCAAACCTTCGCCACCTATCCCTCGCAGATTGAGGGTGGTCCGGTGTGGGCGCAGGCCCGCATCTCCACGAACGAGATCCTCACGCAGGGCGACCAGCTCGACATCCTCGTCGCGCTGAACCGTCAAGCGTACGAGACGCACATCAGCGAGCTGCGTGATGGCGGCATCGTCATCTACAACTCGAACGACTTCGACACGGCGCCTCCGGGCAACGCGATCGGCTTCGACGTTGACCAGCTCGCGCGCGACACGGGCAACCCACGCGCCGGTAACTTCATCATGATCGGCAGCGTCGCCCAGCTGGCGTCGATGCCGCTGCAGTACTTCACCGAGTTCGTGAAAGAGCGCTTCACGCGCGGCCGTCCGAACGACCAGGAAATCATCGATGGCAACAACAAGGCCATCGTGGTCGGCGCCGAGAAGGCGACCGAGAGCGGTTACTCCGTAGAAGCGCTGGACGAGCCGCCTGCGAAGACCGGCAAGCGCATCCTCGCGCAGGGCAACAACCTCCTCTGCATGGGCGCCATCGCTGGCGGCCTCGAAGTCTTCTACGGCTACCCCATCTCCCCGGCCACAACCATCCTCGTGTTCATGGAGAACAACCTGAACCAGGAAGGTCAGTTCGTCGGCCAGACGAGCTCTGAGATTGAGTCGATCGCCGCCATCATCGGCGCGGGCTACTCCGGCCGAAAGGTCATGACCTCAACCGCCGGTCCCGGCCTCAGCCTGATGCACGAGGGTCTTGGTCTCGCGTGGATCTCCGAAATTCCGCTCGTCGTTATCGATGTGCAACGCGGTGGCCCGGCCACCGGTCTGCCGACGAAGACCGAGCAGTCCGACCTGCTCTCCGCGCTGAGCCCCGGGCACGGCGACATGCGCCTGCCGGTGATCGCGCCGGGCTCGGTCGCTGACTGCTTCCCCGCTGCCATCCACGCCCTGAACTGGGCCGAGCGCTATCAGGGCCCGGTCATGTTGCTCACCGAGATGTCCATTGCCGAACGCAACGAGGACATCGCGATGCCTGACCTCAGTGCGATTCAGGTCGAGTCGCGAGTGAAGTCGACCGGCGAGATCGGCAACCGCCGCTATGCAGGTCGCGAGATCAGCCCGTTCCCGGTGCCCGGCACCGTCGGCGCTGCATACGTCGCGAACGGCTCCGAGCACGACGAGCAGGGTGACACCACTCACATGCCGCAGGTGCACGTCGACCAGACCGAGCGCCGCTTCAGCAAGCTGAAGCTCCTCGAGACCGACAGCTATTACGACTCCGAGAACACGAGCGCATCCGTGGCAATTCTGCCGTGGGGTGGATCGAAGGGCCCGGCGCGCTCGGCGTACAACCGCCTGCGCGTGGACGGCCTCGACCTCGCCTGGTACTTCACCATGTTCATTCACCCGATGCCCCCGAAGCTGATCGAGGAGCTGCAGGCGAAGGACCTGGTGATCGTCCCTGAGTTGAACTACCTCGGCCAGTTCTCGAGTGTGCTGCGCGCGATGGGCATCAACGCCCACTCGATCACGCAGTACACCGGCCTCCCCTTCAAGGAGGGCTACCTCGTCGAGCAGGTGCAGGAAATGATCGCGGCGCAGAGCGGAAAGCTGGTGCGAGCATGAGCAAGCGCAACCCTGAGTACGACTTCAAGTGGTGCCCCGGCTGTGGCGACTTCGGTGTCGTCCGCGCCGTGGAGCTCGCGCTCGCTGAGCGCGTGAACCGGCTGCACGAGCCAATCGAGAACACGGCGCTGATCGCCGGCATCGGCTGCTCGGGCAACCTCGTCCACCTGCAGGAGGGCCCGCAGCCGTACGGCTTCCACGGCATTCACGGCCGCGCGATGGCGATCGCGTACGGCGTGAAGGCTTCGCGGCCCGACCTCAACGTGATTGCGGTTGGCGGCGATGGCGACATGCTTTCCATCGGTGCTGAGCACATCGGCCCGCAGGCCAAGCGCAACGTCGACATGACCATCGTCATCATGGACAACGGCATCTACGGCCTCACCAAGGGCCAGGCTTCGCCCACGACGCTCGGTGGTGTCATCACCGCGACCACGCCGTACGGCAAGCTCGAGGACGCACTGCGCCCGCTCGAGACCTACCTCGCGGTCGGTGTCTCGTTCATCGCGTCTAGCGTCTCCTCGAAGCCGCGCGAGCTCGCGAACCTGATCACTGAGGCCATGGACCACCCAGGGTTCTCGATCGTGCACGTGCAGTCACCCTGCACGACGTACAACGACACGTACGAGGCGCTCAAGGGCAACCCGGCCAAGGGCATCGACCCGATGGCGCACGATGTGCCGACCAACCACGACCCCGGCGACTGGAACGCGGCGCTCGCGCTCGTGAAGCAGCCCGGTGTCCCGATCGGCATCATCTACAAGGACCCCAACAGCGTCCCGCTGCACCAGCGCTTCACCGAGGCGCGCGAGCGCGTGCGCGTGCGCACCCGCTCGGTCGAGCAGATGCTGTCCGCCCTCGAGATTTAGTCTCGATTCTGTTGCGAACTACAGAGACGGGGCGCGGCAAGCGCCCCGTCTCTGCGTCTCCACCGTCTTCGACCGCGAGAGGATGCCTGCATGACGAGTGATGTCACCCGCCACGTGACCGTCGAGGGCGTCCGTCTGCGCTTTGCTGCCGCCCATATGGCGACGCTCGGCCAGGAGCTGGAGCCACTCCACGGCCACAACTATGAGGTCCACTGTCGGGTCGAGGGTGACCTCACCGCCGACCAGTGGGTCATCGACTTCTCCGTGCTCAAGGGCCTGGCCCGCGAGGCCTGTGAGCACCTCGACCACCAGTTCCTGTTGCAGGAGCGCTCGCCTCTGCTGCAGATCGGTCGGGACGGCGACGACTGGACCCTGGCACACGGCGACCGCCACTACCGCTTCCCCGCCTCGGACGTGACGGCCTTGCCCATCGAGAACACCACGGCGGAACTGATCGCAGAGTGGATCTGGGGCGAGATCGCGCGCGGCCTCGGTGCCGGCGGCCACCAGAACATCGGGCGCCTGAGCGTAGATGTCGAGGAGATGCCCGGGCAGGCCGGAGGCTACGCCAGCGGCCTCTGAGCGCCCGACAACGCCGCTACGGGCAATTCCGCGTTGACACGCATTGCGTGGGCCGTACGATCGAGGTGAATGGATCCGGGGAGCTAGAGGGCATGCAAATCAACTGGGAAGATGCGATCAACCAGATCTTCGCGGATCGCTTGGTCTGCCCACGTTGCGCACAGGATCACGACACCGTGATCATCGGCTACTCACGGAAGCCGTCGCTCAACGCGTACGCCCCTCGCCACCGCAATTGCCCTCGCGGCGATGAGTGCGAGGCCCGCAAGCTCATCACGCTCTGCACCGAGTGCGCGCGCATCGAGAAGCTCCGCGGTTCCCCCGTGGACGCCTCGCAGGCCCTCGAGACATACATGCTCGACTGCCGACGCGACCTCGAGGAGTCGCTCGACTACCTCGCCGAGTACTGGCGCGACGATGTCGAGCTCGCTGACGAAGACCTCGACCGCCCGCTGGAGGACGTCGACCCCGACGCCTTCCGCGAGGAGAACGAGTGGCGGAAGCGGCTCGAGGAAGAGTACCTGATGTACCACCACGAGTTCCGCGAGCGGACACGCCGCATCCCCGCTCCCGGCTGGCGCTCCGAGTATGTCGAGGAGATTCGCGACCTCGGTTACGACACCCTGCTCGGCGAGTAGCCGCCGCCTACGCGGACCGCGGACACGTAGAAGCCCGGCGACGCCGGGCTTCTACGTTCGAGTGCGACTCGAAACGCTGCTGTTAGCAGCCGCCTGCGATCGCCGGCATGATCTGGACCTCGGCACCCGCAGGCACCTCCATCATCAGGCCCACTTCGGACGGCTCCCCGTCCACGGCGAGCGCGATCCCGTCCTGGATTTCACCAGCGGAAACCAAGATCGCCTTCATGCCTGGGTAGGCCTTGTCGAGGTTGTCGACGATCTCGCGCAGCGTGCCGCCATCAATCTCGACGCGGTCCTTGCCGCCGGTCTGGGGGCGCATGAGCGCAGGGATGAACACCGTGGCCATCTCGAACTCCTGTCAGCGAACGACTTGCCTGTTGTGCTGGCCCGCGGCCGGTCGCTCGCGGTCAATCTCCGAGGCGATTATTGCGCGTCTGTTGAAACGAGTGAAGCGCCCCGCAGGGCGCTTCACCGATCTTGCGATAAGGGGACGAGTGAGCTGTTAGCTCTTCACGCCCGCCATGCGCTCCGAGGCATCCTGCACAGCACGGACGATCTTGTCGTAGCCAGTGCAGCGGCAGAGGTTGCCGGCGAGCCAGTAGCGAATCTCGTGCTCGGTCGGGTGCGGGTTGAAGTCCAGCAGCGCAGTCGCGGAGACGAGGAAGCCTGGGGTGCAGATGCCGCACTGGAGCGCCGCGTTCTCAAGGAACGACTGCTGCAGCACGGACAGCTGACCGTCCTTCTCGAGGCCCTCGACCGTGGTGATCTCGCACCCTTCGGTCTCAGCCACGAGCACGCAGCACGAGTTCACGATGCGGCCATCCATCAGGACGGTGCACGCGCCACAGTTGCCGTTGTTGCAGCCTTCCTTAGCGCCGGTCAGACCGAGTCGGTCACGCAGCGCCTCAAGCAAGCTGTCACGCGAGTCCGCCATGAACTCCATGGCCTCGCCGTTAATAGTCGTGTTGACGATGATGCGATCGCTCACCGTGTCTCCTTTTCGTCGTCGCGTGGTGTCGTCCGACAGACCGGACTTAGTGCCACTCGGTCGCTTCTCCGCGGATGCGGTGCACAGCGTCGCGGATCGTGCGCTCGGCAAGCACATACGAGAGGTGCTTGCGCTGGCGGATCGAGCCACGCATGTCGTCGATTGGGGTCGCCGCATCGCGGCAGGCGTTGGCCGCCGCTGCGATCGTCTCGTCGGTCAGCGGCTTACCCACGAGGGATTCGCCAGCCGCCGCAACGAACAGCGGAGTCGCCGCCACAGCCCCGATGGCCATGCGCGCGTGCGTCACAACGTTGTTCGCGTCGAGCGTGATGTTCGTCGCGCAGTTCACCACCGCGATGTCCATCTCGTTGCGCGGGATGAAGCGGAGGAACCGGCCACTGCTGTTGGGCCGCGGCGTCGGGAAGTGCAGGTTGACGATGATCTCGCCGAGCTCCAGCACGTTGCGGCCGGGGCCGGTGCAGAAGTCAACGACGTCCACGTCGCGCTCGCCGTTCGGGCCGAGGATGTGCGCGACACCCTCCATCACCATGAGCGTCGGGATGGTGTCACCGGCGGGGCCGGAGTTGCACAGGTTGCCGACCAGCGTCGCCCGGCCCTGGATGGCCGTGCCGCCGATGAGCGAGGAAGAGTCGACGATGGCGGGGAACCGCTGGTTCATCATCTGGTCGCGGTAGCACAGGTACAGCGGCGTCGCGGCGCCGATGGTCAGGCCCGCGCTCTCGTCGAAGTGAATCCCGTTCATCTCGGGAATCGCCTTGATGTCGACGAACAGCGAGGTTTCGCGGCGGCGCTCACGCGCCATCACGATGATGTCCGTGCCGCCAGCCAGCACCCGTGCGGTCGGGCCGTTATCCTTCAGGATGGTCACAGCCTCCTGAAGCGTCTTCGGCTTTACGTACTTAACGTCCTGCAAGTCGTTATTCCTCCCCCGGTCGTGTTAGGAACACGAGCGCGGCGCAGCATACACGTTCGGGACGGGCGCTGCGACCTCGGGCACTATGGCATTTCACTCCCCCTCACGCTAGGGGCAATCGAGTCTGGCGCCGCCAATTTGGCTCGGCTGTACGCCATCGAAGGCGCCTCGTAGCATGGTCATCAGGTGCCCGCACAGGGCATTCGAGGCGAGACCCGCAGGACGTCCCCATGAGCGACCGCAGCCAGCTGAAGTTCGCCCTCGCCGCGCTGAGCGCTGGCCTGGCGTGGGGCTACCTGCGCCACCGCCAGTCGGGGCGCGCCACTCTGATGGCCGTGCTGCAGGGCCTCGAGTGGTTCGTCGCCTACGGCGGCGCTGCGGCAGTGCTCACGCTCGTGCGAGAGACGCTCGAGCCTCACGAGGACAGCCCCGTGGACGGCGAGCGCATCACGCATTTCCGCCAGGTCGTCACCGAGCGCACCGGCACTGAGGGCTAACCAGCCCTCCCCTCCACTTCGAGTTACACAGAGTCAGGTGATCGATGACGAGTGATGCCACCGAGGCAGTGCGGACCCAGGCGCGTGCTGACTGCGAGGCGCTGCTCGCGCAGCAGCCGTGGCTCGATGTCGCCACCCGAGCGCTCGTGCTGCTCGTACGGCCACCTGCGCTCGCGTGGGCCTCGCCGCTTGGCACGCCTGCACTCTGGATGGTCATCGACGCCTCCGAGGCACGCTCGCTCACGCCGCAGTACCGCGACCCACTCATCACCGGCGGGAGCTATCACGAGACCGCCGGACGCGGCCGCTATGAACTCACCGTCTTTACCAGTGAGGGCATCGGTCGCGTGCTGGAGGGCGTCCCACGCAACAGCCTCGAGATTCGCTGGACCGTCCGCCACGCCGAACCGCTCCACGACCCCTTGCACCGAGGAGACTCGCTGTCGAGCGCGGCCGCCCGCCTGCCATCGGATGCGCTCGAGCGAGTCGTGCGCCCGCTGTATGTGCAGGCCGCCAGCGCGCTGCATGCGCTGATGCGCACACCTGTCGAAGGGCCGCCGGAAACGACGCTCGTCCTCGCCGGCGAGGCCGCGGGTGCGCTCGCACGCCTCGGCTGCGTGCTGGCTGAGGGCTCACACCCGCCTGCGGAGTACCTGATGCCCGCCGCGCGCGAGACGCCGCTCGGTCAGCGCATCGCCTCGTGGCTCGATGACCTCGGCAACGCGGTCGTCGGCGAGGCGCGGGCGGCGCGCTGGGTGCGCGAGAGCTGCACCGGCGTACTGCGCGAGGCCGAGACCACCCTGCGCGCCGAGTACTCGGGCCGCGAGTGGCTCGAAGACCCCGAGGGCTACGCCCTCCGTCCCGGCCGCTAGCCCACTCCCATGGACGCCGCGGACATCGCGTGGCTGCGTACGCCCGACGGCCGCGCGGCCACCGAGCTCGCCATCACCCTGCTGACCGGCCGCGACGAGCTCCGCGCCCTGCGCGCGCTGACCCGCGACGTCACGTCCGAGCAGGCTCGCGCTGCCGTCGCCCTCGTGCGCGGCCGCGAGGTCGCGGCGACCAAGCTCCCCGACGGTGCAGAACTCTTCTGTGACCGCCAGGCTGCCGAGCAGACCAGCGATCACCGCGTCGCTCGCCATTTGGCGCGGCGGTTCACTAACTCTCGCTATGTCGCTGACCTGGGTTGCGGCATGGGTGGAGATGCCCTCGCGATCGCCGAGTTCGCGCGGGTGCTCGCCGTCGACCGCGACCCTGTCCGCCTCGCGATGACCGCGGCGAACGCGAGCGTCCGAGCGCTCGCGGCGCGTGTCACCGTCGAGTCCGCTGACCTACTCACCTGGGACCTGCCCGCGGACATCGACGCCGTGTGGTGCGACCCCGCCCGTCGCGACGAGGGCGAACGCCGCCTGCGGCCAGAGTCGTGGTCCCCACCCCTGTCACGAGCCATCGCGCTCGGACGCGCCGTGCCAGGCGCCGGCATCAAGCTCGCGCCCGGCATCGAGCTCGATGCACTGCCCGTGGACGCCGAGGTCGAGTTCGTCTCGTTCGATCGAGGTCTGCGCGCCGCTGTTGCATGGCTCGGCACGCTCGCACGCGGTCGGCGCACCGCGACCGTGCTCGATGCCAACGGCAACGCAATTGTGCTCAGTGGCGAGCCGGACAGATACACAACCCCACTCGGCACACCGGGTGCATACCTGTACGACCTTGATCCGAGCGTGGGACGCGCGGCACTGCTCGACACGCTCGCGCCAACGCTCGTTGCATGGAAGCTCGACGAGGACATCGCGTATCTCAGTGCCGACGAGGCGCACGACACGCCATTCGCGCGTCGCCTGCGCGTGCTCGCAACGTGCGCGTTTGCGGAGCGCCGCATCCTCGAGCTGCTGCACGATCACGAGGCAAGCCGCGTAGACGTCGTCCGTCGCGGCTCGCCTGTCGACACGAATCAGCTCGAACGACGGCTCAACCGCGCGCTCGCGAGCGCCACGTCATCGCGTGCATTGGTCGTCGTGCTAACGCGCGTGCGAGGTGAGCACACCGCGCTAGTGTGCGAACGAGATGCACGCGAGGCGTCGAGCTAGTACGCGGAAGCAGGCTCGCCGTACATATCGAGCGCCAACCGACGTCGCAACGCATTGAGGCCCCAACCCTTGGTCGCCGAGACCAGCAACGCATCGTTGCCGTCGGGGCTCGCGATGTCGACCTTCACCAGGTCGGCCTCGGACGCGACCGGTTGCCCGTTCGGCAGCAGCAGGCCGTCTGCCTTGTTCAGCACCGTCAGCATCGACTTGTCACCGAGCCCGAGATCCTGAACCGTCTGCATCACCGTCGCATACTGCGCTTCGAGCGCGGGCGAGGTCGCATCGACGACGTGCAGCAGCATGTCCGCTGACTCGAGTTCCTCGAGGGTCGCGCGGAATGCTGACATCAACTGGAGCGGCAGCTTCTGAATGAAGCCCACGGTGTCAGTGACGAGGAATGTCTGCCCGTCCGGCGTGCTCACGCGACGCGTCAGCGGGTCGAGCGTCGCGAACAGTGCGTCAGCAGCAAACACATCGACGCCCGCCATCGCGCGCAGCAGCGAGGACTTGCCCGCGTTGGTGTACCCCACGAGTGCGATTACCGGCACACCATCGCGCTCGCGGCGGCGCCGGTGCAGCGCGCGCTGACGACGCACATCGTTGATCTGTCCCTTGAGTCGCGAGATGCGCAGGCCGATCAGCCGGCGGTCAGTCTCGAGCTGCGTCTCACCAGGACCGCGCGATCCGATCGCGCCTTCCATGCGTTCGAGGTGTTGCCACTGTCCGCGCAGGCGCGGCAGCAAATACTCGTGCTGCGCCAGCTCGACCTGCAGCACCGCCTCACGCGTGCGCGCCCTGCTCGCGAAGATGTCGAGGATGAGCGCGCTCCGGTCGAGCACCTTCACCTTGAGCGCAGACTCGAGGCGCAGCTGCTGCGCCGGTGAGAGCTGCTCGTCGAAGACGACCAGCGTGTAGTCAGTCTCCTCGATCGCGGCCTGCACCTCTTCGACCTTGCCGGAGCCGATGTACGTCGCGGGGTCGGGATGCTCACGCTTCTGGACCGTCTGCCCGACCACAACGGCACCCGCCGTCCGCACGAGACGTCCGAGCTCGCGCAGCGACTCGTCCGCTGACATCAGCGTGCGCTGCCCATGCTCGAGTGCCACGAGATACGCCCGCTCTTGCGAAGGCGCGGTCTTATGCGAGCGCCGGGGGCCCTGCACCGTCGACTCACCGTTGCCAAGTGTGGTGTTCTCAGTCGTGGGGAACGGGCGACGTTTCGGGATGCAGGCCTCCTCAGGTGAAGTCACCCCGATCGTAGCGCACGGCGACAACACCGTGTGTACGAGGCGCTACTTCGAGAGCACTTGCTCGCCGCGCGCGAACGCCGAAAGTCTGCGCAGACCTTCCTCGACGCGCTCGTCCGGAATCGTCATCGACAGGCGGATGTACCCCTCGCCGGCCGGCCCGTACGACACGCCAGGCGTGACCACGACGCCGGTCGCATCCACCAGCCGTGCCGCGTAGTCCGCCGAGGAGCGCTCGCCCTCCGGGAGTCGTGCCCACACGTAGAGCGATGCCTTTGGCGGATCGACGTGCAGCCCGAGCGCACGCAGCACCTCGATCGCACGGTCACGGCGACGCACATACGTCGCGTTGTGCGCCTCGATCGCATCCGACGGCCCGTCGAGCGCAGTGATCGCCATCTCCTGCACCGCCTGCGGCACACCGCTGTCGATGTTTGACTTCACGCGTCGCAGCGCATCCACGAGCGTCGCGTTGCCGACGGCCATGCCGATGCGCCAGCCGGTCATGTTGAACGACTTCGACAGTGAGTTGAACTCGATCGCCACGTCCTTCGCGCCCGGTACTTCAAGGATCGACGGCGCGACGTAGCCGTCGTACGTCACCTCGGAGTACGCGAGGTCGTGCGCGATCACCACGTCGTACTGCTTCGCCCATGCGACCGCGCGCTCGAAGAACGCGAGATCAGCAATGGCGCCCGTCGGGTTGTTCGGGTAGTTGAGCCAGATCATCTTTGCGCGCCGCGCGACGTCCGCCGGAATGTCCTCGAGGCGCGGCAGCCAGCCGTCTTCCTCACGCAACGGCACCTTCACCGACTCGCCGCCGCAGAACATCGTGGCGACCTCGTACACCGGGTAGCCCGGATCCGTGATCAGCGCGACATCGCCCGGATCGATCAGCACGAGCGGGAAGTGCCCAATGCCTTCCTTCGAGCCGATCAGCGACACGATCTCCTTTGCCGGGTCGAGCGTCACGCCGTGGCGGCGCAGATACCAGCGCGCGACCGCCTCGCGGAACTCCGACAGCCCCTCGGTCTCCGGGTAGCGGTGGTTCGCCGGCACGTCGCTCGCACGCTTGAGGCTATCGAGGATGTACCCCGGCGTCGGGATGTCTGGGTCGCCGATCCCGAACGAGATCACGTCGACGCCCTGCGCCCGCTTCGCTGCGATCATCTCGGAGATGCGCGCGAAGAGGTATGGCGGCAGTTGCTGGACGCGCTGCGCGAGTTCCATGAGCGGGGCTCCCTATCGCCTCGGTGGATGGTTCAGTGGGCGCGAGTGTCGAGGATCACGCAGCCTCGTGCCAGAGGCGCGGTAGCGGTTAGTGCCAGCGGCCGAAGCGCACCTTTACACCGGCAACGCGGCGCTCCTCGATGCGGTCGAGAATCGCCTGCTCATCGAGCGTGCGCCGCAGCTCGTACCCGGAGCGCCCGGGCCGGTAGCCACACGCGATCGCCGTCGGCACCGAGCGTGGCACGTCGGGTCGAGCGCGCACGACGGCCTGCTTCGCGCCGGTTGCCGCGAGCTGGTACGTGGCCGCCCCAAGCATGACCTGCCCGAGCTGCCGCCCCCACTGCTCCGAGTCGATCGCACACGAGATCACGCGACCCGTGCCCTGCGCGTCTGCCGCCATATTGATCGCATAGCCGATGATCGCGCCGTCTTCGACGAGCACGCCCACCCACGACGCAGCCTCGAGACGCGCGCGCGTCGCCGACTCCCCGTCGGAGCAGTCGTCGTAGGCATCAGCCTCGATTGCCACGATGCGGTCGAAGTCCGCCTCGGTGGTGCGAAGAATCGTGAGGCCGTCAGGCACGGTCGGTGGTGCGAGTTCAGCCAGTGTGCGGTGTTCGAGGTCCATCCACTCTGGGAACGCCAGGAACCCCGCCGCGTCGAGCATCGGGTCGAGCCACTCGCGGTTCGTGAACGACACAAGGTCGAGCTTCACGTACGGCACCGGGTAGTCCGCGAGCGAATCGGCGATCGCGTTCCACATCGGGTTGAACGCCATCATCAGGACGTCCTGCGACTCGAACGCGAACATCAGGTGCAGCTGGCCGTCCTGCACCACCAACGCGACGTCAGCGCCTTCTGTGCGCAGCGCCTGCGAGTCCTCGAGCGCCAGCAGGCGCTCCCACTCACGAGGTCGCACTGGGGCGTTGCGCACCCCAACGTCAAACTGCTGAATCGCACGTCGCTCTTGGGTCACGGTCAGTCCTCCCAGCGGGAAGCGAACACGAACGTCGCGGGACCTTCGAGGTAGACCTCGCCCGCGCCGTCCCAGGAGATGCGCAGCGTGCCCCCCGGCACTGCGACATCGACGTCTTCATCAGCTCGGTCGTGCAGCCGTGCAGCCACAACCGCAGCGCACGCACCGGTCCCACAGGCCAGCGTCTCGCCGGCGCCCCGCTCCCATACCCGCATATCGAGGTGTGCGCGGTCACGCACCTGCACGATCTCGAAGTTGGTGCGGTGCGCAAACAGCGGGTCGTGCTCGACCGCCGGTCCGATGCGGTGCAGATCGAAGTCTTGCGGCGCACTGTCGAGAAAGTGCACCGCGTGCGGGTTCCCCATCGAAACGAGCGTCAGCGCGAGCAGCTCGTTCGCCGCGGTCAGCGGCAGGTCGCGCACAGGCCCGGCCTGCTCGATGCGCGCCCCCACGTCCTGCGGGTCGAGGTGTGGCGCGCCCATCGCGACGCGCACCATTTCCACAGCGCCACTCGAGTCGCGCGTCGCGCGCGCCTCCAGCACCCCGGCCATCGTGTCGATCGTCATCACCCCATCGACCGCGGGCAGGATCCCCTGGTCGAGCAGGTACTTCACGAAGCACCGCACACCGTTGCCGCACATCTCGGCCTCGGACCCGTCCGGGTTGAAGATGCGCATCCGCCGGTCGGCCTTCGCCGAGGGGAACGAGACGATCAGCCCGTCCGCCCCCACCCCGAAGTGACGGTCGCAGACGCGGATCGCCAGCGACGGCCAGTCGAAGTCGAGGTCGGTCGACTCCGTCAGGACGAAGTCGTTGCCGGTGCCGTGCATCTTCCAGAAGTCAAAATTCATGGCAGTCATCGTACGGGCCGGAGAGCAGCCGTCTCAACCGCGCGCACGGCAGCCTCGAGATCATCCCCCGGCACCCACTCGATCCGCTTGTCGTCCCGCTGGAACCAGGTCGCCTGCATCCGGATCAGCCGGTGTGTCTCCGTCTTCGTCCGCGCCACAGCCTCGTCG